>JAYTXB010000911.1:0-1175 GCA_043743205.1 Schlesneria sp. | reverse complement strand
ATCACTTCGCGGCCGCTGTGAGCCACTCGGTGAACTCGTTGCGCCCCGCCAGCTCTTTTGCCAACGTCGGTTCTGCAAAGACGCGGACACGCTTCACGTAGTCGTCGAACTGCGTCTTCGCGAGTGCGGCAACGACGGGTGAGACGCTGCTGAGCGGTCGATAGACCCGTTCTTTGGACTGATAGACATCGACCTTGAACTCGACCTCCTTATGAATCGGCGGGGCGTCGATCAATAGGTCGGTCGAGGCGAGCGACCGTCCGAGCCGCTGCTCGGCCTGCGCAAGGACACGATTCCCGACTTCGATCAACTCGGCATATGGACGACCGGCCAGTGAACGATAGAGGTCGGGCGTTTGATACAGACTGAACTCGACGACGCGCTTATGCAGCTTCCGCTTCGCCCCGAAGACACCGTCGAGCAGTGAGGCGACGGCTGTCCCCAGCGATTCGCGCCGCAAGGCCGCGATCACTTCGTACTCACTCTGCTGGAAGAGCGTCCGCAGATCGAGCCGCTGGTACAGCTCGAAGAAACTGCGGGCGAACATGCTCGTCGCCGAACGGACGGCGTGATGCCAATAGACTTCGCTGAACATCACGTACCGCGCAAAGACCATCAGTTCAGCCGCCGTCTTGCCCTTCGACGAGATCGCCAGACCGTCGCCCGCTTCGTTGACGAGCAGCGATTGAATGAGCCGATTGCGGTCGAAGTTGCGTCCGTAGGGGACGCCCGCGTGCAGGCTGTCTCGTTCGAGGTAGTCCATCTTGTCGATGTCGATCGGCCCCGACAGGATCGACCGCATCAGCCGCAATGGAACCGAGTCGGTTCGCGCGACGAGCACATCCAACACTTCCGCCGGTTCGATATTCCATTCGTCACGCAGCACTTGGCCCAACTCACGCGAAGGGGAAAGGAACTCATCGGCAAAGGCTTCGTGCGGCGGCAGGTCTGGCAACCCCATGTCCTCGATCGGGTGACAGAACGGCCAATGCCCCAAGTCATGCAGCAGCGCTGCGACCATCAACACTTCCGCACGATGGACATCGACCGCCGCCGCGAACCTTGCGTCCTTGCCAAGCTGCCACAGATACCGCAGCGCGTTGTGAAAGACTCCCAAGGCGTGCTCGAACCGCGTGTGAGTCGCTCCCGGATAGATGCGTCCCGCCAGCCCGAGC
>JAYTXB010000910.1:0-8556 GCA_043743205.1 Schlesneria sp. | reverse complement strand
GACCTTCCAGCGGCAGGAAGCCGTCCGAGTCTCCCAGCGAGAAGCTGACCGATGCCTTGGGCCGCGCGACATCGGGGCCGGCGGCGGTGAGCGTCGCTTTGGCGAGGCTTTCGAACTGAGTCTGCACCTGTTCCAGATCGGTCGCGATTTCGGGCGAGCATCTCACCGACACGGCCACCGCAACCGACGGCGCGATGTTGTAGGTCCCTCTCACGTTGCGGACGGCCACGATCAAACCCTGCAACCGCTGGAAGCGGGCTTCGAGGGCCGTGTCGCGCCAGCCTTCGAGGCTGTTCAAGGTAGCCGTCTCGCTCCGCGAGACGAAGCGCGATGGCGAGTCGGCGTGTGATTGTGAATCGGGGCGTGAATTTTCAGTAGACGATATCTCCGCGCTCGACGCCTCCTGTCGCGGAGCGACAGGGCTACCTTGGCCGGAAAGATCGGATTCAGGCTTGATTCCTGCGTCCCGTTGTGTCGCCGGAGTACGGAGTCTCAAGGCCATCGGAATGTCAGACAGGAAGTCGGACGCATCAGTGACTCGACTCTGCTGGCGGGAGAGAGCAGTCGCAGTTAGCTTGTTCGTTATTCCTCACGCGGTGGAAACTGACGTGACAAGCTGCGCGGCCCATCACGTCAACGACTGTCGTGTTGTCGCTCCACCGACGAGACATCTTGTCGGCGGAGCGACGGGACTACAGTCGCGCGACAGTGCGTCAGTTTCGGCCGCGAGAGGGATCACTCGTTCTACCTTCCGGCGGACTCTCGCCTGCGGATACTCCTCACGATGCATCGCCTTTCCGTCCTAGTGCTCTCCGCTTTGATCCTCATGGCGTCGGCCGATTGCCGCGCGCTTGCGGACGACGGGCGCGTTGAATTCAATCGCGACATTCGGCCGATTTTGTCGGACAACTGCTTTGCCTGCCATGGCCCAGATGCGAAGACTCGGCAGGCCGGGTTACGCCTTGATTTCGCCGAACAGGCCGCGACGAAGTTGTCTTCGGGGAAGACCGCGTTGGTGGCAGGGAAGCTCAGCGAGAGTGAGCTTGTTCGTCGCATCGTGACTGATGATCCGAACGAACGAATGCCGACTGCCGACAGTGGCAAGCACCTCACGGTAGCGCAAATCGCGTTGCTCAAACGATGGGTCGAGCAAGGGGCCGAGTATCAGGGGCACTGGTCGTTCGTCACCCCGAAGCGGCCGGAGATTCCGCAAGGTAGCCGTCTCGCTCCGCGAGACGATGCGAGATCGCAGGAATACCGTCCCACGGACGAACAGCGTGCTGCTTCCAATCAGAGTCCTGCGCCCGATCTCGCTTCGTCTCGCGGAGCGAGACGGCTCCCTTGGCCGATCAACCCGATCGACGACTTCGTTTTTGCCAAGTTGGTGCGTGAGGGTCTCGTGCCGTCGCCCGCTGCTGAGAAGGAGCGGCTGATTCGTCGAGTGACTCTCGATTTGACGGGGACACCGCCGACGATTGGCGAGGTGGATGAGTTTCTCGCCGACATGTCGCCTGATGCTTACGAACGACTTGTTGATCGGCTGCTGACCTCGCCGCGCTACGGAGAGCGGATGACTCTCGATTGGCTGGATGCGGCTCGGTACGCCGACACGCACGGCTTCAACAACGACACCACGCGTTACATGTGGCGGTGGCGAGACTGGACGATCAACGCCTTCAACAGCGGGATGCCGTTCGATCAGTTTGTCACCGAGCAGCTTGCTGGCGACCTGCTGCCGAACCCAACGCTCGACCAGCGAATCGCGACCGGCTTCAACCGCAATCACGTCATCAACTCCGAGGGAGGGATCATCCCGGAGGAGTACCGCGTCGAATACGTCGCCGACCGCGTTCACACGACGACCACGATTTTGATGGGGCTGTCGATGGGCTGTGCCCGCTGTCACGATCACAAGTTCGACCCGCTCACGCAGCGCGAGTACTACCAGTTCTTTGCCTTCTTCAATCAGCTCAACGAACAGGGCGAGGCAGGCCGAGTCGGCAACGCCGAACCGACGATCAAGGCTCCCACACCCGAGCAGACCGCGCGACTCGATACCTTCGCTCGGCAACTCGTCTCCATCGACGAGTCACTCAAGCATCGCATCGCACGCGCGACGGAGATGATCGCGGAGTGGGAGCCGAAGCTGCGCGCAGCGGCTTCAGCGGGAGGATCGGCTCCGGCTCCGCTGCTGCACTGGACGTTGGACGAAGCGACAGGCAGTGAAGTGACCGAACGACGCGATCCGACTCGCAAGGGACAGGTCGTCGGCAAGGCGGAGTGGGCGACGGGCAAGCAAGGCGGATCGATCAAGCTGGACGGAGCGACTCACGTTGAAGTGGGCGATCTCGCAAACTTCGATCGAACCGACAAGTTTTCGTACGGCGCTTGGGTCAACGTGGCGAGCAAGGACGCCGCGACGGTCCTCGCACGCATGGATGACGCTGGGGCGCATCGCGGCTACGACTTGCTCCTCGTCGGCGGCAAGTTGACCGCGCATCTCGTCTACCGTTGGCCAGACGAAGCGTTGCACGTGGTATCGAAGGTCGAGGTTCCCGTTGGCAAGTGGACACACGTCTTCGCGACGTATGACGGCTCCTCGAAAGCCGAGGGCTTCAAGCTCTACCTCGACGGCAAGCAGGTGGAATTCGAGATCACGAACAACCTGCTTACCGCATCTCCCAAGACGACAAAGCCGCTGCGTATTGGCCGACGGACTGACGGCGCTCCGTTCAAAGGTTTGATCGATGAGGTCCGCCTCTACGACCGCGAACTGACGCCCGAAGAAGTGCTCTCCGTCGCCGAGTCCGACAGCCTCGGCGAATTGCTCGCCCTCGCGCCGGACAAGCGGACACCCGAACAGACACAGACGATCGTGAAGGCGCATGTCATGCGAACCGACGCCGATTACCAACGGCTGACCAAGGAGCGGGCCGACCTCGACAAACAACGGACTGATCTGGAGAAGACGACACCGACCGCGATGGTCATGGCCGAAATGCCCTCGCCGCGCAAGACGTTCCTCCTGAAGCGAGGCCAGTACGACGCACCGGATGGTGAGGTTCAGCCCGATGTCCCCGCCAGCCTGCCGCCATTTCCGAAAGACGCCCCGCGCAATCGACTTGGCCTCGCGCAATGGCTGCTTACACCCGAGCATCCCCTCACGAGCCGAGTCGCCGTGAATCGCGGTTGGACGATGTTCCTCGGCACGGGCCTCGTCGAAACGGTGGAAGACTTCGGCTCACAAGGGGCGTGGCCGAGTCAGATGGAGTTGCTCGATTGGCTGGCCGTGGAGTTCTCATCAGGGGACTGGGACACCAAGCAACTCCACCGCCGCATCGTCACCTCAGCCACGTACCGGCAGTCGTCGCGCGTGACGAAGGAGATGCAGGAACGAGACCCGACGAACAAGCTGCTCGCACGCGGTGCTCGGTTCCGGTTGCCCGCAGAAATCATTCGAGACAACGCGTTGGCCGTGGCCGGTCTGCTCAGTGACCGCTTCGGCGGGCCGAGCGTCTCGCCGTATCAGCCCGCCGGGTTGTGGGACGATGTCGCCGTCGGAGCAGACTACGAGGGGACCGTCTACAAACAGGACAAAGGGGAGGGCCTCTATCGCCGCAGCATGTACACGTTCTGGAAGCGGACGTGCCCGCCGCCGGGCTTGAACACGTTCGACGCTCCCGAACGCGAAGTCTGCACGTCGCGTCGATCGAGAACCAACACGCCGCTGCAAGCTCTCGTTCTGATGAACGATCCGACGTACCTTGAAGCGGCCCGCAAGCTCGCCGAACGAGTGATGACCGAAGGGGGCGAGTCGCCCGACTCGCGAGTCACCTTCGCGTTCCGACTCGCAGTTTCACGCCAGCCCTCACCCGCCGAGTCTGCGGTCCTGCTGAAGACCTACCAACACCAACGGGCCAAGTACGAACAGAACCCAACCGCCGCGAAGGCCCTCCTCTCGCACGGTGACTCCCCCCGCAATGAGTCCCTGAACGAACCCGACCTCGCCGCCTGGACCACCGTGATGAGTTTGATTTTAAATCTCGACGAGGCGATCACAAAGGGGTGAACTGGTCACGATTTCGCGAGGTCAAACGCCTCTTCGTGGACGACACTCGGTCCAGTACGTAGCTTACTTCGCAAACGATTTGTCACAGGGGATCGACTGGCGTCACCATACTCGCGACCAAGAGAAAACAATTGAATGGAGGAACATTGCAACTCACGACACTCTTGCGGCAATTGATCGCTGTACGTGTCGATTCCTCCGCGTACGCGTGGCTGGAAGAGCGGATGGTAGCCATCGCGATGAGCGACAAGAAAGCGTTATTTCTGGGCTTTGGCATGGTCCCGCGCAGGGTTGGCAAGGCGGACCTAGCTCTGACAGACGCGGAGTTGGCACAAGCCGAAGCGGCTCGTCCCGGTTGGAATCCGCGCGGATGGAGTCTGGATCAACTCGCACGAACGCTCTTCGTGTTGAGCTTCCCGTCGGACGACGCGGCGCTCTACGTGCAGACGCTGGATCAACTCTTCCAGGCAGGCGAGGTCGGTGAGTTGGTGGCGCTCTATCAGGCGTTGCCGCTGCTGCCGAATCCCGCCTCGCACACGTTGAGGGCGGCGGAGGGAATTCGCAGCAACATCAAGTCGGTCTTCTGCGCGATCGCCCACCAGAACCCGTACCCCGCCGAGCAACTCAACGAAGAGCAGTGGAACCAGCTCGTCTTGAAATGCCTGTTCG
Organism: Schlesneria sp.; assembly: GCA_043743205.1. Lineage (GTDB taxonomy): Bacteria > Planctomycetota > Planctomycetia > Planctomycetales > Planctomycetaceae > Schlesneria. The sequence goes on along the minus strand of JAYTXB010000910.1, from coordinate 3,818 downwards.
TCGATGTGCCGCTGGCCCCGGTGATCGGCCTCGACCGCCGAGCCAATGTCACTCTGATGAGAATGCTGATCGACTTCGCCCACGAACGCCGAGCCGCTCACCGCCCGATCCCGCCCGACCTGTGGCGCTGCGTCGGCCCCTTCGCGGATGAGCGTGCTCTCGATGATTTGCAACTCGTACTGACCACGGGCGAGCCGATCGAACAGCAAGCGGCGGCAGATGCTTTGCAGCGTTGTCCTGATCCGAGAGCAAGGCGAATCCTCAACGTGTAGGATGGGCACTCCTGCCCGTCCTCTTTGACGTGTGGAGAAAATCGAAATCCGGACGGGCAAGGTGCCCATCCTACGAAGGAACAACATGCTTTACCTCGACCCGCACATTCACATGGTTTCGCGCACGACGGACGACTACGAACAAATGGCCGCCGCCGGCGTGAAGGCGATCATCGAGCCAGCGTTCTGGCAGGGGCAGCCGCGAACACAGATTGGGTCGTTCCAGGATTACTTCGCCTCGCTGGTCGGATGGGAGCGGTTTCGAGCGGCTCAGTTTGGCATCCGGCATTACTGCACGATGGGCCTCAATTCCAAAGAGGCCAACAACGAGGCGCTCGCCGAACAGGTGATGGATATCCTCCCGCTGTTCCTCACGAAAGAGGGCGTCGTCGCGGTCGGTGAGATCGGCTACGACGACCAGACACCGATCGAGGACAAGTTCTTCCGCAAGCAGCTTGAGTTGGCGAAGGAGGTCGGGCTGCCGGTCCTGATTCACACGCCTCACCGCAACAAGAAGCAGGGAACCTACCGCAGCATGGACGTGATCGAAGAGCATGGCATCGCACCTCACATGGTCATCATCGACCACAACAACGAAGAGACGTACCGCGAGGTTCTCGATCGTGGCTACTGGTGCGCGTTCACGATCTATCCCGGCACGAAGATGGGGAACGAGCGGATGGTCGATATCCTGCAAGTCGCCGGGGCCGAGCGGGTCATCGTGGACAGCTCGGCCGACTGGGGGAAGTCGGATGTCCTCGCAGTACCCAAGACAGCGAAGCTCGCCGAACAACGCGGCATCCCGCGCGATCAAATCGAGCTCGTGACCTACAAGAACGCCTTGAATGCCTATGCTCAAAGCGGCCAGATTCGTGAAAGCGACTGGCTCAACCCCGGGGCCGTCGATCAGCGAAACCTCTTCGAGGGCAACAGCGTCCTGCGCGGAGGCCAACCGCCCCGCATCGACGCGGCCGAAGACCAGAACATCATTCGGTAGGGCAGAGCTTGTTCCCTCGTTCTGAATGGCATCGCTACTTCGAGTAGCGTTATCGCGCCGCGATGGAGTCGGGCAGGCGTGCGACTTTGCCAGCGCGATCGACACAGGCCAACGTACTCGCGGCGGAGGCGAGGAGTTGCTCGCCGCGCAGCAGTCGGTAGCTGTGTTCGATCTTCACTGCCGAGACGTTTTCCACGCGAGTCACCAGCGTGAGCACGTCGTCGTAGCGAGCGGGAGCGTGGTAGCTGCATTGCAGCCGAACGACCACGAGAAACAGTCCCGCAGTTTCGATGTCACGGTAGCAGCCACCTTGCTCGCGCAGCAGTTCGGTTCGGCCCTGTTCAAAGTAGTTGAAGAACTGCGAGTGATGCAGGCAACCCATTGCGTCGGTCTCGCAGTAGCGAACGCGGATGGAAAGTGAGTGTTCGGTCAGCATGACGGCTTAGAACTCGTCCCAGAAGAACACCGTAGGATGGGCACTCTTGCCCGTCCGGTTTTCGTGTGACAGTGAGTTGAACAGAAGACGGGACGGGCAAGAGTGCCCATCCTACAAATCGCGATCTTGTACTTGGACGGACGCTCAGGCCAGTTCGGGAATCGGCTCGCGCATATCGAGCAGATATTGCGGGCGACCGGTGGGATCCTTGAGCGTCACGGTCATCGGGTCGATGCCGAGATTGCGGTAGATCGTGCCGACGACTTCTTGCACGTGGACCGGTCGATCCTTGGCGTATTCGCCGAGACGGTTGGTCGATCCGATGACTTGCCCCGTCTTCATGCCGCCGCCCGCGAGCAACGCACAACTGACTTGCGGCCAGTGATCGCGACCGGCTTGAGCATTGATGCGCGGTGTCCGACCGAACTCACCCCACACGGCAACCGTCACGTCGTTGAGCATCCCGCGTTCATCAAGGTCAGTTACGAGGGCGCTGACGCACTGATCGAGTTTGCTGCCGTGATCGCGCACGAGATCGAAGTTCGCCCCGTGACTGTCCCAGCGACCGAAGCTGAGCGTGACCGAGCGGACGCCGACTTCAACAAGGCGTCTCGCCATCAGCACGTGTTCATTGCAAGTGGGGGCACCGTCGTACTGGTACTTGTACGGCTTGCCATCTCCATACTTTTCGCGGAGCTTCGGGTCTTCCTTGCTCAGGTCGAGAGCATCGACCAGCTTGCTGGAAGTGAGGACACCGAAGGCCGCTTGCGAGAAAGCGTCCATCCCTTTAAGCATTCCCGATCCATCGACTTCACGCTTCAAGCGGTCGAGTCCCGCGAGGACCGCTCGGCGATCTTGCAACCGATCGACCGAGATGCCGTTCAGCTTCATGTCGCTCGTCCCTTCGCCATCGGGCTTGAACGCCTGATAGGCCGCGCCAAGGAAACCTGTGCTGCCCGGTTCCGACCACGGCCCGTGTTGAGTTCGGGCGGCAAGAGCCACTGCGGGGGGGACACCGGGATCGCTGGGGCCAAACATTTTGGAAGCGACCGCGCCAATGCTGGGGCGTCCGCCGACAGACGTGATGCTGTTGCGAGGCCATCCGGTCAGGCATTGGAAGCCGTCGTGAGCACCGTCATTGCCGACGACCGATCGGATGGCGACGAACTTGTCCATCATCGCGGCGATCTTGGGGAAGCACTCGCCGATCTCGATCCCCGAAACGTTAGTGCGGATCGGATCGAACCCGCCGCGAATCTCGCGCGGCGCATCGACCTTGATATCCCACATGTCTTGGTGCGGTGGCCCACCGCCGAGGAAGATATTGATGACCGCCTTCTGGTTTGAAGTCCGGCCAGCAAGCGACTCGGCCCGCAGGATGTCAGGCAGCGCGAGACTCGCGGCCGATCCAAACGCGAAACCACCGATCTTCAAAAAGCTGCGGCGGCTGATGCCATCGCAGTACTTGGCTGGTTGTCCGAAGAGAGTCAGCATGATGCGAGATTCCTCGTAGTTGAGAGGCTCATTTGTCGGCGGGAGTCTCGATCCGTCAATGAGATACGGCCGAGGAGGCAGGCGTCAGCAAGGCAAAGTTCGATGCAAGAGTAGCTGGCTTAACGGAAGGCGGTCAACCCAAACGTTTGAACGCATCAAAAGTTTCCTGTTCGGATGTATCGGCTGGCGCGGAACGTCTCGAAAAGTCGGATTCGCCCCTGCGCGGAGTTCCGGCACGGAGAGCTGTCAGGCCGCGAGGCATTTGCCGCCGACCGCCCTCCGGCGAGAACCGCCGCTCCACCCTCGCTCTGACGTTCGGATGTTCAACGAGTCGTTAGCTCAGCTTCTTGAGCTTCGAGATTCGGCCAGTGCCGACCCACTCGGCGACGAAGATGCTGCCGTCGGCGGCGAAGCAGGCGTCGTGCGGGTGAACGAACTTGCCGTCTTGCCACCTTGACTTGTCGCCGCGAATGCCGCCGCCCTCCTTGCTCGTGACGCGCGCCACGTCGTCGCCAAGTCGCGCGACGACTTCATTCTTTTCGTTGAGCAGCGTCACTCGGGCGTGAAGCTCCGGTACGACGAGCAAGTTCTTCCAAGTTTCGCAGTTCGCGGGGAGGCC
>JAYTXB010000909.1:0-2219 GCA_043743205.1 Schlesneria sp. | reverse complement strand
CTCATCGTGTCCCGCCTTCCGTGGTGGGTGTTGCCGAATCGGCTTCCGTTGCCGAGGCAGTTCTGACAGTCCGTCCAACTGATCTTTTCGACCAGCTTGATGCGACGCGCACAACCGGACTCGCGCAACCTGCTGTTCGCGGCAGGACCGTCACAGGCTGCCAGCGCGCCCGCACGGTCGGTCTTCGGACTGTTCCTCAAAAGGAACGATCGCCGTCATCGACTCCGCCGCTTCTGCCTTCATCCGTGCTCCGGCTTTGCCATCCGTGCGATCACCTTCTTCTGAGCGAAGCGACCGCGCGGATGTTTTGGATGAAGAGTCCGCACGGATGCAAAGCCGGAGCACGGATGAAGACAGGAGCGGAATGAGATGGGCGTGTGTGAAGGCCGCAGCGATGGCGAGTCGTGATTCAGCTCATGGAGATTAGATTGAGGAAGCAGAAGGCGTGCTCCGCTGTCCCGCCGACGGAGCGATGGGGCTACTGTAGTGTCGTCGCTCCGCCGACAAGACGGTTCAAACCGTCAACATTCTTCGCGCTAAGGCGAGCGGCAGGAAGGCTTGTCCCTGTAGGATGGGCACTCTTGCCCGTCCCGACGTGAAGGCCGAAACCCGGACGGGCAGGAGTGCCCATCCTACTTCGCTGTATGAAAAGTCCTGCCACTCGCGCTGAGATTACGTCGCGCAGAGGTTCGCATGTCGTGTCAGGTTGCTCGAACTTCGAGCGGGTGCGAGGCGACGAACGCCAGCAGTTCTGCCGCGTTGAAGACGCCGGTCGTGGCTCCCATCGAACGGACGCAGCTTGCTCCCATGGCCGTGCCGAATTGGAGGCATTCGTTTTGGCTGGCTCCGCGTAGCAAGCCGAATAGAAATCCCGAGACGAAGGCGTCGCCGGTGCCGGTGGCGTCGAGCACTTCGACCGGATGAATGTCCGATTCGAGTCGTCCGGCCGGGCCAAGCAACACCGAGCCGCGACTGCCACAGGTGATGACGACCGTCCTCACGCCGAGGTCTCGAAAGTGTTTTGCCTGCTGGTGCGGATCGGTCCGGCCACTGAGTCGCTCGGCCTCGTCGTTGTTGGGAAAGAAGTAGTCGGTCCACGGGGCCACGTCGGCGATCCAAGATGAGAGATTGTCGGGACCGGACAGCACCACATCCAGCACCGTCGTGACGTTGGCTTCACGGGCGAGCTGGAATAACCGCGTGACGCGTTCGGGAGTGAGGGCCTCCAGTAGACCGAAGCCGCCGACGTAAAGCAGCTTCGTCTGGCGAATCAGGTCGAGCGTGATCTCACTGCCGCTGTACTCGGCATTCGCGCCGATGCAGTGAATGAAGCGACGGTCTTCGCCCTGCACATTCAGGACAAAAGTGCTGCTGGTCGCAGCGGTCTCACTGAGGATCAGTCCGTCACAGTGAACGGCCGCCGCGAGGAGTTGGTCGCGCACTTCACGCCCGAACACGTCGTTGCCGATGCGTCCCGAGATGCCGATTTGCAGTCCGAGCTTGGCCATGTCGGCCGCCACGTTGGCGGCACAACCGCCGATGGTGAATTCGACTTTGGCCGTGCGCACGAGACCACCGGCCGGAGGCATCGCCGCGATCGGCTGGCACACCGAGTCGGCCACAATGATCCCGGCGCAGAGGCAGTCGAGCGATGTGGTCATGGAGGTACGCTTTCGGGGATGCTGGGCGAATTGTTGCTGGAAGGTAGCCTTGCCGCTCCGCCACAGGGAGCGAGATCGCAACCTCGACAATGGATTACGGGCGTCGGTCATTCGTCATCGAACGCTCGCTCCAGTGCGCGCTTCCTGTCGCGGAGCGACAGGGCTACCTTGCCGAAGAGACTTCGATGGACTGACCGGTTCATTCGAGGAACGATGTCTATCCGTGCCGATGGCAGAACTCAACTGAGACCTCAACATGCCGCGACTTTCGCGTATCACGATCTATCCGCTGAAGTCGTTCGACGGACTTGTCGTCGAGAAAGCGTGCCTCGTGGCGGGCGGCGCGATGCAGTACGACCGCCAGTTCGCGCTGGCAGATACGTCCGGGAAGTTCATCACTGCCAAGCGGACTCCCGCCGTACATGGTCTTCAATTGCAGCTCGATCCGGTTGATCGGAGCCTGACTGCGCGACGGCGTTCTCAAACGGAGTCCGTTCACTGGAGCATCGACACGCAACGCTCTGCACTCGAACGTTGGTTGAGCAGCTACTTCGAGTT
>JAYTXB010000908.1:0-1710 GCA_043743205.1 Schlesneria sp. | reverse complement strand
AAACCGATGGCCTTCAGATGCAGCAACTCATCCGGCAGTGACCACCTCATCGTGGTGAACTGACTTAGCGAGAGCTTGATCTTCGTTGAGGGGGCGTTGTTGGCAAGGCTGCTGAGAGCATGGCTCGTCCTTTCCGATTCGCTGTGTAAGAAACTGTCGCCTAAGGGAAGTTCGACCTGCTGTGGGAGTGAAGCAGGCCGACAAACGTCTTGCGAAACAGAGGTGGGTTTCACTCTGGCAATACCTCAAGAGTCATGTTTGGAGGGGAATGCGGCGGCGCTCAATCCAACCGGGGGAACGGTCGGGGTCGAGCGGGTCGGGATTGTGCGCGAGACCTTCGTGATTGCCAAGAGCTAATCATACATTGTTGGTGACATGAATTCGATGTCCGCACTTGACGCTTCGCGCGACGATCGCTCGACAGTTGTCATTCTCGTCAATTGACGCGAGACAAAAATCACTCGCCGTCTCGAACACGAATGCCCTGCCTCAACGCGCGGGTTGGCCAAGTGAAGGCCGTGGCTGAAGCTATTGCCAAGCAGGCCGTGAGAGAGTCGTTGAAAACAAGGTTGTCTCAAGGAGTTGTCGGCTCCCCGCCATTCGTGTTGATCATTGTGGCAAATCAGCCGCAGGGCGCTAGCCCCGGTTTGTTTTCGCTTAACTGGGGCTAGCGCCCTGCGGCGGATGAATGCGTTCCAACACGAATGGCGGAGAGCCGAAGTTTCCAAGAGATGTTGGTCCTCAAAGACTCCTGCCAACTCGAGTGTAAGAGGTCTCGGGCTAGGCGGGCTGGATGCCGATCAGCGACGAATCTCGGTCGCCAGATTGACTCGAAGGGAAACCGTCGAGCGATCACGATCGGCGACTCGTGTCAGCCGCGCACTTGGTAGCCGATGTGACTCAGCAGTGTTCTCAAACGTTCAAGGTGATCGCCCTGAATCGCTAACTCATCGCTATCCAAAGTCCCACCTGCACCGCACGAATTCTTCAATCGAGCCAACAGCGCCGGAAGGGCGTTCGCTTCGGCAACCAGCCCGCGCACGACGGTGACCACCTTCCCCTTCTTCCGTTTCTCAACACTCAACTTCGCCGTCTGTTTGTTCGGTGGGATCACGTTCGACGGCGCAGACTCGGGCGGACACGAACACTCGCTCTCTAACTTCTCACACCGCACACAAACCGGCGGACGATCCCATTCAGTTCCAGCGAACATGCCCATCTGAAAAACCCTCGTGAGTGATGCGATCCGCGAATACGTGTATCAGGTCGCTGCCGAACTCACTTCATCGACAATCGCCACGGACTTGTTCGTCTTGGCGGTGGATTGTGCTTGTTCGATGATCTGAACAATTCGATCAATCTTCAAAAAGTCGCCCGGCTGAAAACGTCGCTCCTGATCTTCAAGGTCTGACAGATTGATGAGCGGAAACATATTGCTCAGCTTCGCGAGTGTCTCTGGAGTCAATCGGCCTCGTTCGTCGACCTGCCAGAGGGTTGAGTCTTGCAGGTCTTGAAAGCGAATTCGAAATCCGAATCTTCGTTCGCAGCGAAACATCAGATCGAGATCATCGATCGACTCCCCGCCCAAATCATGGCGAAAGTTCGCTTCTGGTGTGACCTCATCGGGCTCGCAGGCGAGACACGCGACCACGATCTCTTTGACAATGGCGAAGATTTCCTCGCGTGATAAGTCTTTGTTCATTACTTGGA
>JAYTXB010000907.1:0-10687 GCA_043743205.1 Schlesneria sp. | reverse complement strand
CTCGTTGGAATCCAAGCGGCTCAGTTCGGATTGGAGCTGGGCTGTTCGGTGTTGGACTCCTGACCTCGCCGAGCCTTCTGCTCGAAGTTCTCTGCTTCGACTTTCCACACCGTTGGCGAAGAGCCTCGCGTTGTCTTGAATCGGCTGATTAACAAGCTGTTCTCGAAATCGGCTTGGGCTAACAGTGACTGATGGCCGATAACGCACACACTAATGACTCGCGCGTCCGCCTCACCGCTCGGTTGGCGCCTTATCCTTTGAATGTGGCTTCATGGCGAATCGCAATCAACTGGGCGTCTCCGCCTGGCTGACGACAGTGTTGGCACTGACGTGGCTGCTGCTCGTCGCACCCTGTGAGGCGTGGTCGCAGCCGCCGATTCCAGGTACTCCGCCAACCCAGTCTCTTCCCGCTGTGGCGTCGCCCTCATCTGGCCTGACGACAGCACAACCGATCATCGTGCGCAGTCCGTGCGATCCCGACTACTGGATCGTCAGCACGCGGTGCTGCAAAACGCAGGTCGAATGTTGCCAACCGTGCAACTATCAGGTCTATCGCTTCGATGGCCCGTCGCCTGCACGTGGTGCGAACTTGAATGAGCTATACGCGTCGCTGCAACCCGGCGTCCCCGTCTGCTTCATGGCGCACGGCAGCTATGTCGAGTGGGACTCGATGCTCCAAGACTGTGCCCAAACGTATCGCTGGCTGCGACAAGCGGCTCCTCATCAGCCACTGCACATCATCTTCTTCACGTGGCCGAGCGACGATTCAACACGGCTGGTTCAAACGTTCGATGTGAACAAGCTCGGACGCCGCGCCGAGTTGAACGGCCTCTATCTGGCACAACTGGTCACGGGAGTTCCCGAGGGACATCCAATTAGTTTGCTCGGACACAGTCACGGCGCGAGGATGGTGAGCGCGACGGCTCACGTGATGGCGGGTGGCGAGATTGATGGGCGTTGCTTTGCGAACGGTCCCGATTATCGACACCGCCTCAGGATTGTGTTAGCCGCAGCCGCGATCGACCACGATTGGTTCAATCCCGGTGGTCATCTCGACCGCACGCTGTGTCGCTCCGAAGCCGTGTTGAATCTGCGCAATCGACACGACTTCCCACTGCTGTTTTATCCGACGCGTCGGCTCTTCTCCTCACGCGCCCTCGCCATTACAGGAGTGACACGCGGCGACCGCTGGCGACTCGGCGATCAGAACTGTCGGATCGACGACTGCGATATCACACCTCTCGTTGGACTCGGCCATGTCTGGGGACACTACTACTGCCAGCCCGATATCGCCGCCGCGATCCGCCACTTCATCTACTTCGACGAAGGTCAGTAGTCGCGAGCAGTCGGCGACACGGGAATTGGAACCGCGTTTACGCTGACCAGCACTGGCTGCCACCATCCACGCGCAGCACTTGCCCCGTGACGAAATCTCCCAACGGCCCCGCGAAGAACTCGACCACGCGCGCGACTTCATCGACGAGGCCGATCCGATCAAGAGTTCCCTCTTCCACGAGTCGCTCTTCGGGAACATTCCGCGTGCCCAAGAACCGACCAGTGCGAGTGTCGCCTGGCGCGAGGCTGTTCACCGTCACGTTGTACGGTCTCATTTGTAGAGCCAGACATCGCGTGTACTCGACGACCGCCGCCTTGGCTGTCGAGTAGATCACACTGGTCTCGTTCCCTTTAAAGGCGGCGATGGAACTGATTGTGATAATCCGCCCGCGCCGTCGCTCCATCATCCCGCGCGCCGCTTGCTGACAAACCAAGATCGTGCTGAGCAGGTTCCGATCGAGGACCGCTTTCACGTCGATCTCTTTGACCATCACCGCATCGTTGGGATTCGGCTTGCCACCGGCAGCGGCCACGTCTCCCCCTGCGTTATGGACCAGCACGTCGAGCGATCCGAGTTCGCTGTGGGTTGTCTGCACAACACGCGCAACATCCTCGCTGTTCGTCAGGTCGCCCAACACGCGAATCGTACGCACTCCAAACTGCTCACCGATTTGTCGCGCCGTCTCTGTCAGCGTGGTCCCCTCGCCATATTCGGCTGGCCCGTTCTCACGCATGCCATGCACAGCGATGGCACAACCCATCGCGGCCAACCGCTCGGCGAATGCCCTCCCCAATCCACGCCCGGCTCCTGTTACCAGCGCGACTCGACCCGCCAACGACTGCTCCACCATGCGGCTTCCTCTCTGCCAATAGTTGTGATGAGACCCGAACTTGATGCGACGCGACTCCGCACAATGGAGGAGTTCAGACACGCGCGGATTGTGGCGCACCCCAGAATCGCTTTCCAGCCAGAGTCCCGCGACTGAGGCATCATCCCGTCATTGTGACGGAATCCGCTCGTTCAACAGCAGCGACTTCACGAAGCGGACGGGGGGGGAGCCGAACGAGATCACTCCGTCGTGATAGCGTTTCAGGGTGAAGATGTCTCCCCACGTGACCTTCGCGGCGGTGCGTAGGTCTCGATGTTCCTGATAGCCGACGAAGTAGGTTGCCAGTTGGGCAGAGGTGACTTGGGCGCGAGTCCACTTGCCAGCCGCTTCTCGCTCCTCTTGAAAGGTGTCGCGCATCATCAGACGCATCGCGTCCTCGCGGCGAATGCCATCGACATGCACTGACTGGTCGAGGATCGCGTTGGCCATCGTACGCAGATACCACTTCAGCGTAATGAGCCTCATCAACGGATCACGGTCGGCAAGGAAGCCCTCTTCGGACATCATTTGCTCGGTGTAGCAGGCCCAACCTTCGACGAACGTCCCCGAGCCCAAGAGCGCTCGCAGTCGGTTCGGGCTGCGGTTGGCGTGAGCCAGTTGCAGGAAGTGCCCCGGCATCGCCTCATGCACCGTCAGATTGTGGATCGAGCGGATGTTGTACTCGCGCAGGAACGATGCACACTGCGCGTCGGTCCAGTCGGCGGGCAGTGGTGCGACGGCGTAGAAGGTCTTCAAGCCGACTTCGAGCGGGCCGGGTGAGTCGCAGTACGCGATCGACACGCCGCGCTGAAACTCCGGCATCTCGATGATGTCGAGCGGATCATCGGGGATCGTGACGAGATCATGTTTACGCACGAAGTCGATGCAGAGTTCCAGCGACTTCCGCGCGGCGGGGACAACTCCGTCGCGCGGCGGGACATCGGCATATGCCTGCTCCAACGCGGCGACGATCACCTCTTGTTGCTGCTCGGGCGAAGGCTCTTCCGGCAGCTTCGTGTCCGGTTTCTGTTTGAGCTGTACCCGCCGCGCGATCGTGTACATCTCAGCCCGCACGCGACGGAGTTCGAACTCGGCGCGGTCTCGAATTTCCTGCCGAGTCAGCCCCGTGCCGAGAGTGAACGCGAGCTTCTCATCGTAGAGTTTGGCTCCGATCCGCGCGTCGCCGCGCGCGTTGGGCAGCAACTCTTTCTCAAGCCATTTCTGCTGTTGCTCGACCGCCTCGGTGGCCACGGTGATCGCCTTGAGCAACCGTTGCTGTTCCGGCTCAGTCAGCTTCGACATCTGCGGACGAACCGTGTTCTCAATGATGCTCAGCACGCCGCGATTCTGCTTGATGGCGGTCTCGGCATGGATCGGCGGGACGCGTTTGGCATCGAGCGTCTCACGAATTTGCTCATACAGTTTCGGCAATTTTTCCAACCGAGTCGTCACGCTGGCAAGCCGCTGCTCAACTGGAGCGAACTCGCGCGCCATTAACCCATAGATCGCGCTGCCCGGAATCTGGGTGTAGAGGATCGGGTTCCAAGCCCACTCTTGCAGTTGGTCGAGTCGCCACAAATCACTCTTCAGTTGGTGTGCCAGCAGTTGATGATCGACCTGATTGTCGCGCGACAGTTTCGCGCGGTCGAGCTTGTCCAGTTCGGAGAGAAGCTCCAGGGCGAAGCCGCGTTCGTGCTGCCGCGCAGCTTCGCTGATCTCGTCGAGTTGATGATCGTACCGGTGGTCCCCCAGCGTCGTCGCACTGACCGGCGACAATGCGGGAGACTCATCCACATACCGCGCGGCGAGCTTCGCAAACCGCTGGTCGGTCTCGGAAGCCGTTGGTGTCGCTGCAATCGTTTTCTCAGTGTCCATCCGAATCTCCTCCGCCAGTTCCAGTGGATAGTCCGTGAGGATGCCATTGATCCCCGCCGTCATCGCGCCGCGCCAGTTGGCTCGCTCCAACCCGGCGACCGTCGGCCCGGCGATAATCGCCCGCCTGCCGGATTTGCGGACGAGGTCCAGCTCGTCGCGTGAAGGAACGAATCTCAAATAGGCCCAATCCGAATGCTTGTCTGACAGCGAGGCCGACAAGTCCTTCGCAGTCTGTGCCAGACAGGCGACATGCGCCGCAGGGTCCGATTCGCGCAGCGCACGTCGGACCTTCGCGTCCCCGATGGCATTCCCAATAAACAACAGCCGATCAAGCACGCCACGAGTCTTCGCCACGCGCACGCAGTCCGCTTCGATGTTCTGCGTCTTGAGGTCGATCTTGATCATCACCGGCTCGCGGCCGTGCTTCTCGACGACGGAAAGGACTTCGTCGAACGTCGGAATCCGCTCTCCTTGGAACGCCGGGCTGAACCACGTTCCCGCATCGAGCCGCTGGAGTTCGTTCAGCGTCAGCGCGCTGACGGCACCGTGTCCGTTCGTCGTGCGATCGACAGTTTCATCATGGACGCACACCAGAACTCCATCCTTGCTGCGGCGCACATCGACTTCAAAGCCGAGCCGCAGTTCCAGGCACGCTCGAAAGTTCGACAGAGTATTCTCGGGAGCGTGCTTCAGTAGACCGCGATGGGCCACGACCAACGGCTTCGAGTTCATCGGCACCTCCTCGGCAAACAGGCAGACCGTAGCAACACAAACCAGTCCCAAGAACCCCAAGAACATTGTCGGCCTCAAACGCGGCATGACCTCGACTCCTCTGACGTTTTTGAATTGAACGGCATCCATCCTTCGCGGAGTCTAGTCGAAAGTGGTCGTGGTTACTGACAACTCGTTCTGCCACTGGAGTCGTTTTGCACTCTGTTGAACGTGGGTGATGGAAGGGCGAGGCTCTCGTCGCGCCACGAAAAAAATCGAGAGACCGATCAACAACGGTTCGGCAGAAGCCGTGATGTGCTTTTTTTCAACGGGCTGGCAAGTGAAGTCACTTGTCGCAACCCGGCGACGAATGCTGTTTTTTGAATCGGATTACCACGTCTGCAATGACTCAAAACGAACTCGAAAACCGTGTTGCCGCTTGGCTTGCGTGGTGTGGGGGTGGCCGTTATCTTCTCCCCTCCTTGAACGGCCCGTCCGAGAGACCTCGTGGCAATTGGGCCTGTGTTGATAGAGATTGAGGATCGCACGACATGGTTTTACGTCCACGTACCAAATTGAAATTGGCCCGCAAGGCGAAGCGTTGTCCCAAGTGCAACAAGTTGGTGGGAATGCGCGTTCGCTGCAAGACCTGTCACAAGAAGTTGCGCTAACGGGACTCCTTGGAATTCGTTCCAAGAGTCACGACGATTCACCTTGAGTTCTAGTTTCAGTTCGCACCGCTGATCTCTTCTGATCGCGGTGATTGCCAATTCGATTTTCGCCAAGAAGAGTTTCCACATGCCTCGCACCGAACGAGATCGCGAAAAAGAACGTCGCCGCAAGCACTCCGTCCAGCTTAAGAAGTATGAGGCGAGGTTCCGTGCTGCGACCAATCAAGCAGACAAACTTGCCATTGCCGCGAAGGTTCGTCGTTTTAGTCCTCGAATCAATTTGGAAGAGCGGGCGACTGCCGCCGCATCGGCTGCCAAGTCGGCTGCTCAAGCGGCCAAGAAGTGATTGCTTGAGCCTTGTGTCGGTCCTAACGGCATGAGATTGATATTCAAAATGAAACAGCACGACGGGATCTCTGTCGTGCTGTTTCATTTTGAAGTCGATTTATTCCTCTTCCGTTAGCAATGCCGTGATGAGGCGCTTGCTTTCGATGAGTGCCATCACAGCACATTGCGGGTGCCTCATGCATCTGGCATACTCCCGCCCGCTGTGGCTGGCCGGTCAGAAGTGCCTCTCTTGGGTCCGCAGTTGTTCCGGGCCAAATCTCAAAGTGAGCTTTCAGCTCGCTTCTATGAAGGGCTGTTTTGGCAGTGCGGACTCGCCGATCGTTCTGAGGGATCGGATGCTTGCCAAGCGAGATACAAAAGGAATTTGACCCGCTTCATGGCTCAACACGAAGTTCAACATGCGACGTTGACGAACGGCTTGACCGTGCTGGTTGAGACCATGCCAGTCGTGCAATCAGCCGCGTTCGCCATGATCGTGCCGGCTGGTAGTGCCTATGACCCCGTGGGGCATAACGGCACTGCGATGGGCTTGGCAGATTGGATCTCACGCGGAGCAGGTGACCGTTCCAGCCGCGAGGTACTGGCCGAACTCGATCGACTCGGCGTTCAGTCGCGCGAGTCCGCTTCCACTCAGCACCTCGTCATCAACGGGTCGTGCCTTGCGGAGAATCTCGCTCCCGCATTACGGCTCTACTCGGACGTGTTGCTTCGACCTCGACTTGAAGAAGAGGAGTTCGAGGCTGTGTTATCGGGCCTCGAAAACGGACTGTTCTCGATCGAGGACGATCCTCAAAAGAAGGTCATGGTTGAATTGATTCGGCGTTGTTATCCGTCGCCATGGGGACAGCCAAACGATGGGACGTTGGCTGACTTGGAGAATATGTCACCTGAGTCCTTCCGCGAGCACTATCGCCGCTCCGTTCGACCGCAAGGGGCGATCTTGGGGATCGCCGGGAATGTCACACTCGCCGAAGTGTTGCCCGTCGTGGAGCAGTCGCTGGGTGAGTGGAGCGGCTCGAATGAGATCGTCCTCACTGAAGGCGACCGTGGCCCGCAGCGAGAACATCTGCCTCACGAATCAACTCAGACTCACATCGGCGTCGCTTATCCGGCGGTCGCCTACTCCGATCCCGATTACTACGCGGCTTGGGCGGCGGTCAACGTTCTCAGCGGCGGCATGAGTGCTCGGCTGTTTACTGAAGTACGCGAGAAGCGCGGCCTGTGTTACTCGGTCTATGCAACGCTGAATGGGCTTAAAGATCGGGGACAAGTGCTGTGCTATGCCGGGACGACGAATGAACGTGCCCAAGAGACGCTCGATGTCCTGCGCGGGGAACTCATTCGATTGGGCGATGGTATTGGCGAGGACGAACTCGACCGTTGCAAGGCGCGCGCGAAGAGTTCGCTGATCATGGCACAAGAATCGACCGGTTCGCGCGCGTCTTCACTGACTCGCAATTGGTATCACCTCGGTCGCACGATCTCGCTCGAAGAAGTCCGCACCAAAATCGAATCGCTCACCGTGCAGGACGTGTTGAACTATGTCCACACCCATCCGGCTGAAGACTTCACGATCCTAACCGTCGGACCGGATGAGTTGAGTTGACCGTCCTGTCGGACGAGTCCTTGATTTGACACACGTGTTCGTCACGAAACCCACCTCTCTCCTTTCTCGACCCTTTCCATGCAGTTCCACCAAACGACACTCCCGAACGGCCTCGAAGTGGTGGCCGAGTTGAACGACGACGTGTTCAGCGTCGGCTTCGGGTTTTATGTCCGAGCTGGCGCACGCGATGAAACTGCCGACGTGTCGGGCGTCAGCCATTTTCTCGAACACATGGCGTTCAAAGGGACGGATCGTTTTTCGGCAGAGGATGTCAATCGCATTTTCGATGAGATCGGTGCCGACAACAATGCGATGACGGGTGAGGAAAGCACAATCTTCTACGCCGCGACTCTTCCCGAGTACCTTGCGAAAACATTCGAGGTCCAGTCGAGCATCCTGTTCCCGACGCTGCGGCAGGATGACTTTGACATGGAAAAGAAAGTCATCCTCGAAGAAATCGGCATGTATGAAGACCAGCCCGCATCGGTGGCCTATGACCGTGCGATGCAACTCCACTTCACCGGGCATCCGCTGGGGCAGTCGATTCTCGGCACCACCGACAGTGTCTCGGCGCTCACGTCCGAACAGATGCGACGCTATCACGCGGAGCACTACCGTGCGGGAAGCATCGTCCTGGCAGTTGCCGGACGAACTGAGTGGTCTAACGTACTGGAACTGGCTCAACAACATTGCGGTCACTGGCCAGCGGGTGGCTCTCCGCGCGTGGTCAGTCCCGCGCGATCCGTTTCCTCTACGAAGTTCATCGTGAAAGAGCAGTGCCAGCAACAGCAGGTCATCCAACTTGCCGCCGCTCCGTCGTGCAGTGATCCGCGCCGATTTGCAGCAGAGTTGCTCTGCGTCATCGTGGGAGACGACGCCAATAGCCGTCTCTATTGGGATCTCGTGGACCCCGCATTGGCCGAGTCGGCCGAAGTCGGCTACTACGAGTACGAGGGGGCCGGAACCTACCTGACGTTCATTAATGGAACACCCGAATCGACGAAGGCCAATCTCGAACGAATCGGACGACTGTACGAAGCGGTCAATACGAACGGTGTCACTGCTGAGGAACTCGATCAGGCACGCAACAAGTTGGCCACGCGGCTAGTGCTGCGCGGTGAACGCCCGATGGGACGCTTGAGTTCGTTGGGTGGCAATTGGCTGACGCGTCGCGAGTATCGCAGCATCGCCGATGACCTCGCGATCCTGCGCGGCGTAACGCTCGATGACATCCGCAACCTGCTTGTCGAATTCCCGCTCGTACAAACGACGACTGTCGGCGTGGGACCGCTCGCGGAGTGACCTGACGCATGGGGCAGATTTGTAATCTGCAGGTGCCCGTTTTCAACGTCAGCATGTGAGGCACGAGAGGTCGCAAACCCCCTCCACAAACGCTCAATGTGTCTGCTCTTGGCGACTCCCCACCGTGGCCAGCACGAGACTTCGTAGTTCGGCCACGAGGAAGAGCGATCCCGTGATCGCAATCAGATCGTCCTGTCCGGCCCAGTGTTGAGCGAGTCGCCACGCCTCTGCAGGGGTCTCAGTCGAATGAGCCTCACGGTTAGAGATCGACCTCACAAACGACAACAATTCGGATGGGGAGACTCCGCGCGGATTGTCGAGATACTTCGTGAAGATGATCGTGTCGAACTGCGGGACGAGTAATCGGAGTAGCCCAGAGACATCTTTGTCGCGTGTCGCAGCGAAGATCAACAGGCGACGACGTGGGCGAAACTCTTCACGTAACGTGGCGATTAGTGCCCGAGCCGACTCCCAGTTGTGAGCCGCATCAATGACGACGATCGGTTGCAGAGCAGCGACTTCGACTCGACCCGGCCATCGCACGCGGGACATCCCTTGGGACACGGCGGCATCTGGAATAAGGACTCCTTGCTCACGCAGTTCATCAATTGCCGCGAGCGCCAACGCCGCATTGGTCGCCTGATGCACGCCGCGCAACGCGACGGGGATGTCTCGCCAAGTAGACCTCGCCGTTTGAACGTCCACTGTTGTTCGCGCGGCCACCACGGCGCGGGCCGCTTCATCGTTCAACGCAACTTCGTGGCGGTGTCGCGCGGTTACGCGAATCTCGCGATCGAACAGACTAAGCGACGAACCGCGCGCGCGCGCGGTCTGATCGACGATCTCAATCGCATCGACATGCGAGACTCCACTGATGACGGGGATACCGGGCTTGATGATGCCCGCCTTTTCCCAAGCGATCTGTCGGACAGTACTGCCAAGAATGAGTGTGTGATCACGACTGACATTCGTAATGACCGTCACCAACGGTCGGCAGACGTTGGTGGAATCGAGGCGTCCTCCCAATCCCGTCTCCAGCACGGCAAAGTCGGCTTGACCGTCTTGGAAGTAGAGCCAAGCAATGGCCGTCGCTAACTCGAAGTAAGTCGGTTGCATCTGGCCTGGCAGAGCGTCCATGTGTGCGATCGTGGGCAGGAGGCGATTCAGAATCGCAATGAATTCGTCCTGTGAAGGCTGGACTCCATCAACCGTCATTCGCTCTTCAAACGCCGAGATATGGGGCGAAATGTAGAGGCCGGTCCGATGACCGGCGGCTGTCAAGACTGCTGCCAGCATCGCACAGGTCGAGCCTTTTCCTTTGGTGCCCGCGACGTGAATGGCGGGAATCCGCTCGTGAGGGCTTCCGATCAGCGACAGCAGCACGCGCATCCGTTCGAGTTTGAAATCACTCGTGGAGTAAGCCTCGGCCTGCACCCGCTCGTAATTGATGCGACCGTAGAGGAATTCAAGGGCTGCGGCGTAGGTCTCAATGCAGGCAGGCACGAGAGACTCCGAGAGGCGAGCAGCAGGACAGAAAGCAACCTCATCGGCGACACCAATCTTCAGATTGATGCGAGGCGGAACACTGTTGTTCGTTACCGATCGATCTCGCCCATCAGTAAATCAAGTTGACGAAAAACGCCGTGTTTTGTAGTCTTTTTCGAGACGGATGCACCTTTGATGCACCGTATTCTATCCGAAAGACCCCTTATGCGGCAACCTCATCCTTGGCATTCCGAATCCCGATCTGGCGGTGGCTGGTTCGTCAAATTGAGCGGCGAACAGCACTTCCTCGGCAAGCATCCGGCTGGGGCAGCGAAGCCGATAAAACGGAGCGGACGCTGGAACCCACCTTCCGAGATTCTGGCCGAGTACCACAAATTGATGGCTGTTCGGGATACGGCGTCCAAGAGCGACTACACCCTCGACAACATCATCGCCTTGTACGTCGAAGAACTGGAGCAGGAGAA
>JAYTXB010000906.1:0-4290 GCA_043743205.1 Schlesneria sp. | reverse complement strand
CAACAAACCCAGGGCGGCGCTCGCTTGGGCTGCGCTGGCCCTGGGCTGATCTCCGAGGCCCCCTTGGGGCGAAATCATGAATAGCCCAACTTCTAAACTGGCGCTGCGGGTTGGATTGGGGAAGAGAACTCATGCCCCTCGCCTTACACCCAATCAGTTCTCTACCGTGACAGAACTTCGAGCATCCCTTTGCAGAATTCAGGCAGGTCATCGGGTTTGCGACTGCTGACGAAATGCCGATCAACAACGACGGCCGCGTCCTCAAACAGACCGCCCGCATTGATGAGATCATCCTTGATTCCCGGCGATCCGGTCACTCGCACGCCGCGATAGACATTAGCCGAGATTGGAATCCAGCCACCGTGACAGATGGCGGCGACGAGTTTGCCGGATTGAGCGAACTCCCGCGTCAGGCTGAGCACTTTCGGGTCGCGCCGCAGCTTGTCGGGCATCCAACCGCCGGGACAAATCAGCCCATCAAAGTCAGCCGAATTCATTTCGCCAAGAACCTCGTCAGACAGACACGGATAGCCGTTCTTGCCGCAGTAGACCTTCCCGGCCTGCTGTCCAGCCACGGTGACCACTCCCCCGGCTTCAATTAGCCGCAGCTTCGGATACCAAAGTTCGAGGTCTTCGTAGTCATCGCCGACAATGATGAGAATTCGTTTTCCGCCGAGTGACATCGCAATTCCTTCGTGAGTGGTGCCAGTCAAAACGGCGCGTATCATAGCTCCCGTGCAGAGAAATAGGACGGAGCACCAATCCGACAGCGCTCGTCAATGCGCTGCTATACCTTGAGCGGGCACCAATGAGACATTTGCCTCGTCTAACCGCCTCACGTTCGTCTGCGAGAGGTATCATTGCGGCCTCGTTCCTGGCCGCCCAAAGACTCCTCATTGCCCACTTCTGAGTTTGTACGATTGACCCTTCGATTCTGGTACTCAAACACCATGCCACTTCACCCTCAAGCCGTCCTGTTTCTCGATCAATTGGCTCGGCTGAAAACTCCGTCTCTGGAGCATCTGCCGATTGAAACGACTCGCCGAGCGTTGTTGATTGGTAGCCCCGTGAAACGCGAACCACCGGAACTCGCTCGCGTCGAGACGCGCACGATTCTTGGAAAAGATGGAAGCGAGTTACGGATTCGCATCTATTGGCCAAAGGGAACGGGACCGTTCGGTGCCTGCCTCTATTTCCATGGTGGCGGCTGGGTCTTGAACGACATCGACACACACGATGACGTGGCGCGGCGACTCACCGCTGCGGCGGGATTCGTGCTTGTGTCGGTCGATTACCGGCTGGCTCCCGAGCACAAATATCCCGCCGCAATTGAAGACGGTTACACGGCGTTGCAATGGGTCTCGCGTGAGGCTGTCGCCCTGAATGTCGATTGCTCCCGAATCGCGGTTTGCGGCGACAGCGCTGGCGGGAACATCGCTGCCGTGTTGTGCTTGGTGACGCGCGATCGTGGCGGCCCACCGATCGCGTTTCAAGCCCTCATCTACCCGATCACTGACTGTGACTTCAATCGTCCGTCGTACCTCAGCAACGCCGATGGCTATTTCTTGACAACCAAACAGATGCGCTGGTTCTGGGGGCACTACGTCTCGTCGGTAGAGCAGATGCAAGAACCGTATGCCTCGCCGTTGCGAGCCGCCTCGTTACATGGACTCCCTCCCGCACTCATCCAGACAGCCGAGTTTGATCCGCTGCGTGACGAAGGCGAGGCATATGCCGTTGCTTTGCGAGCGGCCGATGTCCCGGTGACGCTGCACCGCTTCGACGGACTGATCCACGCCTTCGTGAAGCGTGTCGATCAGTTCGACGCAGCTACAGAAGCGATCCATGAAATCGGTGTCGCGCTCCACGGACTGAGACATGCGGTGTAGTGCTAATCCGTGTTCCCACCCGAACCGAGCGTGCCCTCCGTGTTTCAACAGATCACCAGACGGAGAATCTCCGTCATGGAATGACTGAGCGGCGTAGGCGAGTCATTCCATGACTCGCGCTCGCAGGCGGCAACAACCAGTCAATCCTGACCGCGCGAGGAATCGTGCGACTGCCTGAGTTCCCTAGCAGGCTGTCCCGAAAGCCTCGTAGCATGGGCTTCTAGCCCGTGATTCATCGAGGAAAGCACGGGCTGAAAGCCCATGCCACGGCTTTCCGGGCAGACACCTCGCCCCACCCCGAAGAGATATCAGTCCGTCGAATGAGCCGACCGGCCAGAGTTGTCTGCCCCACACCCATCGGCAGTGTGACTGCGAGATCAGCAGAGGGCCGACTTCACGATGTCGTCGCGCGTCGATTCGACGATGGCAAACAATTCACGCTGCTCAGCCAAGGGAACGCCAAACTTGGTGAGAGTTTGTTGAAAGTCGTCCAAAAACGACGCCCATTCCTCGCCGGTGATGTTCAAGTGGACGTGAGAGTCGAGCATGGATCGACCGGAGTAACGCTGCGGTCCGCCTGTCGCCTCACAGACCTGTTCGGTGACGAGATACTTAAACCCGGCGCGCGAGACGCGGTGATGGGCTTCGTCCACGTGCGGGTTCGCGTTTAAACGCGGGTCGTCCATGATCCGCTCGATGAAGTCATCGACCACCGCGGCAATGGCATACACGCCCCCCAAACGTTCATACAAACTGACTGGCGAAGAACTTGTCTGCGTCGTGCTCATCTTCGGTGCTCCATTTTTCTGTTTCGGGGCTTGGATGCGACTCGGCGAACGGGGACTGGATGAGCGAGACTCGCTGGGCCTCCGAGCCACTGCAGCAGTGATGTCGGTTAAGTTTGTAACCTGCCTAGCGCATGCCGTCATTCGCCGTGACGCAACTCGGACTGCGGCGAACAACCGCACACTTGCGGCATCCACTTGATCGAGCCGATGATCCCTTGCTGATCTTGTCTGATTTCGGCCGTCTCGCGCGAAGGGTTCTCATGTCTGACGTGACCATTCTCAATGCCACACTCGTGTTGCCTGATTGCTTGCTCGAAGACGCTTGGCTGCGAGTTCAATCAGGGCGTATCGCCGCGTTCGGTGCGTCCGATTCCCGGCGGTCGGCTGTCGGTCCAACGTGGGATGCTTCAGGCCGGTTCCTCGCGCCGGGCTTCATCGATATGCACGTGCATGGAGGCGACGGTGCGGACTTCATGGATGGCGACGAAGCAGCGTTTGCGACGGTCATCGCTTCACATCGGCGGCATGGCACGACGGGACTCATCCCGACCAGCACAGTGGCGACACACGAACAAACGTTGCGGTTTTTGGAACTCTGCCAACACTTTCACGCGACGGGCCAAGTCTTGGGTTCGCACCTTTATGGGCCATACTTCAACGAGGAAAAGGTTGGCTGCCACCCGCTCGCTCCGACGCGACCACCGACGAAGTCCGAGTACGGCGCGTACCTCCGTTTCGCGAACTCGATGCTCGTCGCGACTTGTGCTCCCGAGTTACCCGGCGCGAGCGACTTCTTTCACGATGCGTCTGCGGTGGGCATTCGTCTCAACGCGGGCCACTCGAATGCGTCTTGGTCCGAGATGCAGGTTGCGTTCGATCTCGGGATGAGGCACGTCGATCACTTCTACTGTGCGATGAGCAGTGTCCCCGGTTTGCGAGATCGGCTGGGAGTCCCAATGCAGGCGAGCATGACGGAGTTCGTACTCGCCACGAATGAGATGACGACGGAGATCATTGCCGATGGCCATCACCTCGCCCCGGAGTTGTTGCGATTCGTCGTGCGGATGCTCGGAGTCGATCGCGTGGCCCTCGTCACTGATTGCAATCGCGCACTCGACATGCCTCCCGGCGAGTACGTCTTCGGGCCACAGGATGCGGGCGTGACGATCGTCAGCGATGGTGCTGTCGGTTGGACTGCTGATCGGTCTGCACTGGCGAGCAGCGTGCGCGGCATGGATTTCATGGTCCGGTACATGCACCAGATCGTGGGTCTCGAACTCCCCCAAGCCGTCCGCATGGCCACGCTCACCCCCGCGACAATCCTGGGAGTCCAAGCCGAACTCGGCAGTCTCGAAGTCGGCAAGCGTGCGGACCTCGTTCTATTGGACAAACAACTCGAAGTCGGGGGCGTGTGGATGAATGGTGTTCAACAGTGAACGACTGCGACCCACCAAGGACCGGCGCATCAACAACTGGCGGTAATAATTTGATGATCTAGGTGAGCCGGGTGCCGTGAGGGGCTTTGCACATTTAATGTAGGGTGGGCATCGCCCACCACAATCAAAGGTGTATTGGTGGGCAGTGCCCACCCTACCTGAAGTATGCGATCTGAT
>JAYTXB010000905.1:0-4509 GCA_043743205.1 Schlesneria sp. | reverse complement strand
TTCGGCTGCCCGAAGGCCATTGGGCCACAAGCCAGTGTCACGGCCACGGCGAGGGTGGCCACAAGTCTCGAAAGCCGAGTCGCTTGCATGAACGGAGTCCTTGAGTCGATTCGTTCGGTCGATTCGGTAAGTTCAGCAGAACAGGAAGATGATGTCGAGCGTGCCGGTCAGGAAAACTGGCAAAACATGCTCGCAAGTCACGGTCGCATCAGCAGCATCAAACGAGTATAGGTGCAGACGCAGCACGCTCAAAAATTTCTCCCAGAAATGTCTGAGTTGCGAGGAAGTTGAGTGAAGTTGATCTGGTGACGAGCTGGGTGTCGGCCAATGTAAGGAATTCCGGTGAAAACGATCATGACGAAGATACGGGTTCTGTTGAGTGGCGTTTTGAGTTTCTTGATCGCCTTGTTGGGTTCGCCCGTGATGGGTGAGCAGCAGGGGGCTGACGTGGCGACATTGACTCAGACAAGCCAGAACTCCGAGTCGCCGATCACGGTGCCAGACTGGGCGAAGCTCACGACGGCTTTTGAGAAGACCGCTTCCGATGCGACGACGAAGCTTGAGGCTGACGGCAAGAATCTCGACGCGTTCTCTCGGCGTGGCGATGCGTATTTTTTTCTCGGTCGGTTCGACAAATCCGTGTCCGACTACAGCGAAATGGCCAAGCTCGATGAGAGCCTTGTGAACTCGCACTGGCGGCGCGGGATTGCGCTGTTCTATGCCAAGCAGTTCCAAGAGGCTGCGACTCAGTTTGAAAACTATCACTCGTTCGACCAGGTTGATCGCGAGAACGGCATCTGGCGGTATCTGTCGCAGTACAAGGCGTATGGACAAAAGAAAGCCCGCGAAGGGCTGCTCAAGTACGAGAAGGATGATCGCGAACCGTTCCCGTCGGTCTACAAACTGTTTGCTGGCGCGACGACTCCGCAGCAGATTCTCGATGCGATCGACAAGGCCGAGATCAGCAAAGATGAACGCGAGAAGCGACTGTTCTATGCGCACCTCTACATCGGGTTGAACCATGCCGTTGAAGGAGACGACGCAGCGGCACAGCGACATCTACGGCTGAGCACGCTCAACACATGGGGACCACGCGCTGGCTATGGCCCGAGCTACATGTGGCAGGTCGGGCGAGTTCACGAAGAGCTATTGAGAGTGAAGCTCGCGGCGACGAAAGACACGAAGAAATGAGCCGGAAGTGACTCGCCGACACGTCCTCACACGGCCCGCCCGCAGCAATCGACTGACGCTGCCCAAGGCTGCGCATCAGACGATGACTTGTTCGTAGGTTGCCTGATCGAAACCGACGACTAGCGTCTTGCCGAGTTTGAGCGTCGGCGCGCGGAGTTTGCCACTCGGGCCAATGAGCAATGCGAGAATCGCGGCGTCATCGGGTTGATCGCGCTTCAGGTCGAGATGCACAACCTTCGTGCCGCGCGTGACGTAGATTTGATTCACTTGACGGACGAGTTCCAACGCATCCGCATCCACGAGCGGGGTCTTGCGAGCATCGACCTGCGTTTTGACGGCAATGTTGTGATCGGCCAAGAACGTGGCGGTCTTGCCGCACGTCTTGCAACTGTTGCGGTGATAGCTCCAATCAACTTTGGACATGCTCGGTACTCGTGAGTGAATTGTGGAGGCGTGTTGGTCGGGTCACGTCAAAGAGATCACGTGATTGCTCAATCGTTCGCTGCCGGTCTCTGTGATGAGATAGTTGTGTTCGATGCGGATGCCGCCGATTCCCTCGACGTACAGCCCCGGTTCGAGCGTGATGACATCGCCAGCAAGCAACACATCGTCTCCTTCGGGAACAAGAATCGGAGGCTCTGGATGAGCCAACCCGATTCCGTGGCCCGCATGGTGAGCAAACTTGTCTGCCAGTCCCGCGTCAAGAATCGGCTTGTTCACCGCGTGGAAGACATCGGACGCTTTGGTCCCGGCTTTCAAGACCTCTTCACCAGCCTGCTGCGCTGCCATGACGAGGTCGTAAAGATGCTGTTGTCGCGAGTTGGGTTCACCCACTGTCAGGCAATTAGTGAAGTCTGACCGATAGCCTTCGAGGACAACAGAGTAATCGAGGATGAACATGTCACCCTGCTGGAGCCGGTAGCCAGTCGGCAACCCACCTGCCTTGGGTGACGTGGCCGTCGTCGCACGGAAATCGCCGTAGATCAGACCCGGCCGACGTGCCGCCGCGAGTGCCGCCTGCTGAACTTCGAGGAAGATTTCAAACTCGCTCAATCCTGGCCGCATAATCTCGCGGAGGCGGAGCATTCCCGCTTCGCCCGCGCGCATGCACTCTTTGAGGACTGCGATTTCGTCGGGATGTTTCTGACGTCGGAGCGATCTCAGCGTCGTTCCGAGATCGACTGCGCCGCGCTGGCCGACATCTTTCGATTTGCCGCGCACAGAGTGTTGCTCGTGGTCGAGCCCCAACAACTCGAAAGCTCCGACGGGTAGCCACTCTGCTTCGACAGCTCCCGCGCGACCGTAGAGTCGATCTGCAATTTGTTCCGCCGCTTTGAGCAATGCGTGATCGCGGTTCATCACCGAGTGCTTGTGGTCGTACCACTTCACCATGACTTCGTCATCGACGAACGGTTCCGCCGCACGCGATCTCAGCGAAAAATTGTCGCCCAACAACGTCGCCTGCTGGCCTTCACGTTCGAGCAGTAACCAGCAACGCTCGCCAGCAGAGAACGTCAGCGGGTGAACCATGAAGTTGGAGAGATACAGCACATGGCGCGGATCGGCGACAAGCAGCCATTCGCAGTTCGCCGGTACTGCGTCCCACAATCGAGTACGACGAGCGAGACAACCTTCTTTGGACAACATGAGCAGTGTTTCTACTGGAATGTGGAATCAGATCATCGAGCCAGAAAAGATCGGCATCACAAACCGTGCGGAGAACGCTACCCACGGAAAATCTCGTGGTGCAGGGCGCTCGGTCGTTCGCCACGATTCAATGCGTCGCAGTGAAATGGCACTAGTACAGCGGAGGATCGCAGAGCGGTTTGCGTACCTGTCTCACGATCCAATCGTCAATTCCTAAAACGCCACAGGGGGAGTCAGCTCCAGAATCTCTCACCATGCCAGTTCACGGGGGGCTTGGTTTGAACTTCGATGTCGCCGTTGACGCGCATCTGACAGGCCAGCCGCAGATTGGTCTCATTCCCCAACCGTGCAAAGAACGTCAAGGGGTTGGTGACCATCGAGACCTTTTCATACAAGCTCTGATCAGTGCAGTTCTCTAAGCCCTTTTTGACGATGACTCGGCAACTGGTGCAGGCTCCGAAGCCCATGCAGTTCAGATAATTGTGAGGGAACGGATAGAGCTGCACTCCCGCCTTGATGGCTTCGGTGCGGAGGTTGGCTCCAGCGGGAACTTCAACGGTTTTCTTCTCGGCAACGAACGTGATGGTCGGCATTTCGACGCGATTCCTGAGACGAGGCGTGACGGGTCCAGAACGGCGGGCGGATGATAAAGAGCGGCTGCGGTGGCCTGCAAGTCGAGCGATCCAATGAGTACGCCCATCTCTCTTTTCCTTGCAAGACGGGGCGTGGCGGGCCGAACTTCGAGGCCACGATGAAGACCAACGACTTCAATTCACACGAGTCGCATTGGCTTCAATCGCAGCGGGTGCTTCGTCAATGCGGGGGTTTGTACGAGCGGAACTCGTGAGAGTTCGAGAATTTCTGCAGCCTCTCAACTTCGTTGCCGGCTTTGCTTCACGTGAATCACGCGATGAAACGCGTTGTTTCTCGCGCGGCGAGAAATTGGCTGGCTTGTTGAACTGAGAGTCTCAGCGGTGGAATGACTGTGCTACATAGATGAGGCATTCCATGACTTGCATTCGCGTGGTGTGTGTCCACCGTCAATTCCGACCGTGTCAGGCATCGGTTGATTCGCATGACCAATCGTGGACCTCCAAGGGCGTCTTCAGCCCTTCGCCTTCGTGCCATTTAAGTTCTGCGAGGGTCTCCATGAGCCTGTTTCTGATCGCGGCAAAAATGAGAACGAAATCGCGTGTATCACATCGGATGGGTGGGACTGGTGATCTGCGTTAAATATCGGAGCCTCCTTTTGGGCATCAAACTCATCTTAGTCCTCCAAATTTTACTCTGGACGCTGTGCCACAAATGCCATCCAAACCAAGGGTCTGCGACCGCGCGTTGACACGTTTTGGGACCGCTACTAAAGTCCCGCCCGCATGGAACCCCGGTCAAATGGGGATGGATGGATAACCCAACGGACTGGGTGATGAACTCGAACAGGATGAATTCGGTCAGGCCATTGTGTGACTGCGGACTGTTCTCTTTCGAGCTGTCTGTGCGGTCGCTGTTCGTGCTGAGTTTCTTGATCGGAAGTATGGGTTGCCTCGGATGCTATCGATCTGCCGTGGTTCCTCCCTCGACTTCGATTGGTCGGCCCGGATGGCCCGCCGGAACGGGTCCTGTCACTCCGTTGCCGATCAGCCCGCCTTCGACTCTGCCTCCCTCAATGGT
>JAYTXB010000904.1:0-1146 GCA_043743205.1 Schlesneria sp. | reverse complement strand
TAGAAGTCTAGAGCCTCACGGCACCCGGCTCACCAAACTCCGACAGTTATTTCTGCGCCAGTCCTTGGCGACTTTGAACCAAGCCGTGCTGGGTTGTGAGTCGGCTTCCATTCGCTCGGCCTCTCCGAAGACATCGGTAGGGAGGCTGGGGCAGAGCGAAACGATGGCCCACACACCTCAAGCACTCGGGGCCTTCCCGCTGGTCAGACCCCGCCATCCCGACGGGGCCCACTCAGCCAGCGAGCAACTCTCGCTCACCATCCTCCGCAACGGCCAACACGATGATCTGAAAATCACGCTCGTCGCGTGATGGCGGTTTGAGCAATCGCGTTTCACGAACGTGTCACCGCCGATGCTTCGTCGCGAACTCGACGGGGATTGTTTCGTGCCCGTTCCTTAGACGAACCGGCACCTGCGAAATTATTTCGTCAGGAGATTCTGCTCGATGAACGTGGTGTGCATTCCACCATCGACGAAGGCGGCGGCGTTCAGGATCCGTTTGAGCAGCGGGACCGTGGTTTTGATCCCTTCAATGACGAACTCATCGAGACAGCGTTTGAGACAAGCGATGGCTTCGGGGCGAGTCGGCTTGTAAACGATTAGTTTGCCGATCATCGAATCGTAGTACGGTCCGACGACATAGCCTTCGTGAACGTGCGAGTCCCAACGGACGCCGTGACCACCGGGAACACGTAGCTTCGTGATGCGGCCGGGCGATCCTCGAAAGTCGTTATCTGGGTCTTCGGCGTTGATGCGAACTTCGATCGCGGCACCGCGGCAGGGAATCTCGGATTGCTTCCACGGGAGGTGCTCGCCCGCTGCGACACGAATCTGCTGCTGGATCAGATCGAGTCCGGTCACCATCTCGGTCACGGGATGTTCGACTTGAATGCGGGCGTTCACTTCGATGAAGTAAAAGTTGTGGTTCTGATCGACGATGAACTCGACGGTCCCCGCGTTGGTGTAGTTCGCGGACTTGATGAGTCTGACTGCGGCTTCGCAAATCGCTTCGCGCACGGAAGCTGGCAAATTGGGAGCGGGGGACTCTTCGATCAGCTTTTGATGCTTTCGTTGCGACGAGCAGTCGCGTTCCCAGAGATGGACCACTTCGCCATGCTGATCGGCGATGATCTGCACTTCGACGTG
>JAYTXB010000903.1:0-2382 GCA_043743205.1 Schlesneria sp. | reverse complement strand
CACCATGCGGCCCGTGGCATCACGATGGAAGGCACCGTCACGCGTGTAGACGGTTCGTCCGTCGAGTCCTTTCACCGCGAAGAAACCGTTCCCTTCGATTAGCAGATCGAGGTCCTTGCCGGTCTGAACCGCAGGGCCGTCACGAAAGTCGCGCAGTGAAACGTCTGAGACGCGGACTCCTCGACCCACTTGCTGATTGGTCGGGCCTGCGTACAGCAGGTCTTGGAACTCGACGGTACTCCGCTTGAACGAGTTGGTGTTGATATTGGCCAAGTTGTTGGCCGCCGCATCCAATTTCAATTGGAAGGCGTCGAGAGCGGTCGCAGCGGAATACAAGCCAGGCAGCATCGCACGGTCTCAGTCTGTCGGACTTGGGTCGTCAGTGTTCTCTTTAAAGTCGAACTGCGGAGCCAACGGCCATGATGCCGTCACCGTTCCCGCATCTCGTTGCGCACAACAGGCAAGCCGGTCACAACTGATACGACTTCGCGCCTTGAGCGGGCACGTCCACCGCTCGGCCCAAACCGCGTTTTTCTGAGCGGTGGGCGTCAGGGCCGGCGCATCAACAACTGGCGGCATCAATCCGATGAGGCGAGCCGTGTGCCGTGAGGCCACGGGTTTCCTGCGGCGATCAAGAACCCGCAGCCTTACGGCATGCGGCTCGCCAGTGTCTCAGCTTTGGCCGCGTGAGGTCTAAAGTAAGAACCCGCAGCCTCGCGGCACCCGGCTCACCAAAACCTGACAGTTGTTGATGCGCCAATCCGTAAGTCCATCGCTCGGAGAGATTGAGTCACTCCGCTGTCAGGGTCTCAAACGGCTTCGGCTGGACCTCCGCAACCCGCAAGATTGGGAAGTTGGGTTGAGACGGCATGGCCCGCCTCATGGGATTAATCGTGTTGCCCGGCAAAGTCCGATGTTAGTGAGACCAGACTTTCTGAAAGGTCTGAAACCGAATTCGGCAGGTTCTGCCATTGGACTCGGTAGTTGGTCTCCACTAGGAACTCACGGTGATTCGAGGGCTGTACAGCGCTGCTAGCGGGATGCAGGCGACATCGCTTCAACAGGATGTCACCGCGCACAATCTCAACCACGCCGTGAAGCCCGGCTATCAGCGCGAAGTCTTGCGGTTTCAAGCCAGTGGCTCGCTCGAAACTCTGCAAGGTCCGGAAACATCGCTGCACACGGACTTCAATCCGGGGATCCTCGAACATACCGGAGGCAAATTAGACGTGGCGTTGAACGGGCCGGGATTCTTCACGATTGATGGCCCCAGTGGCCCGGTCTACACGCGGAGCGGCACGTTTCAACTGAACGGTGCCGGACAGCTCGTCACACCAGAAGGACGTACGGTTCGCGGGACAGGGGGGCCGATCACAATTCCACCGGGCGCTGCGCGGATTGAGATTCTCGACGACGGCAACGTTGTCGCCGATGGGGCTGCAGTCGATCAACTGAGCGTCGTGGCCTTTCAAAATCCGCAGGACCTGCGGCGCGTCGGCACGACGTACTTCGAGGCTCCTCCAAACGCGGCACGCTCCACCACGGGACCGAACGTTCGGCAGGGCTATCGCGAGCAAGGGAACACGACGGTCATCCATGAAATGGTGCAGATGATTTCGGGGTTGAGGCAGTTTGAAGCATCGCAGCGTGCGCTGCGGTCTCTAGGTGATTCGATTGGTCTGACCACGCGACCAAACAGGTAACACGATCATGATGAAGGCTCTGTTTACCAGCGCGACGGGAATGCAGGCGCACTCGACGGTGGTCGATACGACGGCGAACAATCTCGCCAACGTCGATACCACCGGCTTCAAGCGAAGTCAGGTCGAGTTTCAAGACCTGATGTATCAGACCGTGCGCGCACCGGGGACGCAGGGGGCGAATGGCCTCGAAATCCCGACCGGCATTCAGATCGGTAGCGGCGTGCGCACAGCGGGCATCTCCAAAATCTTCACGCCGGGCGCCGTCGAAAATACGGGCAACAACTTAGACGTGTCGATTGATGGCGAGGGCTTCTTTCAAGTGCAGTTACCGAGCGGCGATGCCCGCTTCACACGAGACGGATCGTTTCGGAGGAACTCGACCGGGGAACTGGTGACCGCCGACGGGTTCCAATTTCAGCCCCCGATCATCATTCCCCCGGACGCGCTCTCCGTGACGATCGGCTCGGACGGAACGGTCTCGGTCACGACGAGTGCGACGCCGGGATCGACCACAGTCGGCAACATTTCCATCTCGCGGTTTCCCAATCCCGGTGGCCTGTCGTCGGAGGGACGCAATCTTTTTAGTGAGACCTCCTCGTCAGGAGCGGCCATTCCGGGGACTCCCGGTGTGAACGGCGCGGGGACGTTGCAGCAGGGATTTCTGGAACGTTCCAACGTG
>JAYTXB010000902.1:0-3006 GCA_043743205.1 Schlesneria sp. | reverse complement strand
GTTCGCCGGGCTGTATCTGTTCCTGCCAGCGATGACCTGCGGTGTACTGACGAGTGAAAAGGAACGAGACACGTTGGCGCTGTTGCTGCTCACGAAGCTTGGGCCGTGGACGATCGTGTTTGAAAAGTTGCTGGGTCGTCTCGTCCCGATGGCTTCGTTTCTGTTGCTCTCCATGCCGCTGTTGGCCGTCGCGTATAGCCTTGGTGGGGTGGAAGAATCCGAGGTTTTGTGCTTGGCGTGGGCGTTGTCCGTGACGGCGGTACAAGTCGGAGCGATCTCGGTCTTGTGTTCGGCTTGGTGTCGCACGACCTCGGCAGCATTTCTGGCGACGTACCTGATCGGCGCGGCGGTGATACTCGGTCCACCGTTTCTCACGCAGGGTGGAAACCGCGATGTCTTTGGACTGGTTAGTGCGTTCACGGTGTACTTGGAAACGCTCGGTGTCCTGACCAGCGACGCATCGCAGTTTGGAGGGAGTTCCCGAGACGGAGTCTTCGTACTGCTCGGCCCGTGGCTGGCGCTGCACCCTTCGGCCAAGCAACTCCCGTTTCCACTGATCGTCGCGCGGAGCCTGCCGATCATCGCGTTCTCGGTCGCGTGCTTGTGCGCGGCGCGAGTCGTGTTGTGGCGGCGTGCCTTCGTCCAGCCCTCCAACTTCGTTCTCAAGTTCTTCAAGTCGCTCGACACCTTCTTTTGGCAGGCGAACCAGAATCGGTTCACGAAGGGGATCGTGCTGATTCACGAGTCGGTCACGCTGCCGATGTTCGATCCGATTCGGTGGCGCGAAACGACGAAGCGGTCGCTCGGCACGACGCGGTACTTGATCCGCATCCTCCTTGTATTGGAGGTGCCGGTGATCGTGGCTCTGTTGCTCCCGGACTTCGGCAGCGATCCCAATGGTTCCGTGCTGACGGGAGTCGCGTGCGTGTTGTGGGTCATCGTGACGCTCGTGCTGACGGTGCAATCGACGGCCCTGATTGGGTTGGAGAGGTCTCGCCAAACTCTCGATGTAATGCTGACAACGCAAATGTCGAGCGATGCGATCGTGAGCGAGAAGTTCGCGGGGGTCTGGCGCATGATCCGCATGTTGTGGGTCCCCTTCGCGACAGTCTATGTGTACCGAGCGTGGTGGTTCATCGATGTTCATGCACGAGGTCGTAGTACTGGTCTCAGCTCGGTGGTGTTTGAAGCCCTCGCCGCGCTGCTCGCCGTCGCGATCTATCCACCGTTGATCGCTTGGATCGGCTTTCATCAGGGGATGCGGCGACGGTCTCAAACGCAGGCCACACTCGTCACATTGGGGTTGATCGCCGCAGGCTGCGCTCTGCCGATCCTGTTCGCCGAACTGATGGCTCCCGGTGGAGACAGAGCCGGATTTGGACAGGCAAATCGGCCGTGGGATTACATGTCCTTCTCTAATGCGATCCGTTGGCTCAGCCCGGCCTTCGTGCTGACATTTCAACACGAGGGCAGCCGCTGGATGGAGTCGGTCGGTATGTCTAGGTCCCCTCATTACTCGTTTCTGATCTTCCACTTTGCCGGAGCCGGGATGTTGCTCACGTTCTTGTGGGTGCGCGGCATGAGTACCTTCGCCCGGCACGTGAATCGGAACGATGGCCAGATCGTGGACGACGATGACATCGACCGACTCGCCGCGCTGCGGAAGCTGATCGTGGGGAACGGTGTCTTCCGCGAGCCGACGGACGAATGAACGGGAGACCCAAGGTGGCTCAGGTTTTGAAGCAGCAAAAGCTGTAGGGTGAGTCGAGTCTTCGAGGCTCACCGTAAGTCGCGACCGCGTTTGGTGAGCCTCGAAGACTCGACTTACCCTACTTGAATAACTGAACCGCCCTGGCGGAAGACCTTGGGGAGTGGCTGAGTGATGTGGAGCAAGCCAAGAATTTCTAATTGCAAATTTCTAATTGCAAATTGCCAATTGAAGTGCCGGGGGCGAGTCCGACTTCTGGCCCTGCTGCTCCTCGCTGTCATTTCGCAATTAGAAATCTCTGCCCACGGCGTCCGCGCCGCAGACGCCCCCATCTTCCCTCCAGATCAGATCGACTTGTTCGAGAAGCAAATTCGCCCTGTCTTGGCCGCCCAGTGTTGGAACTGTCACGGCGAGAAGAAGTCCGAGTCGGGGCTGCGGCTCGATTCGCGCGAGTCCGTTCTTAAGGGAGGCGATCGGGGCGAAGTGGTCACGCCGCGCGAGGCCGCTGCCAGTCTGTTGATTCACGCGGTCAGGCGCAACGGCGAGCTTCAGATGCCTCCCAACGGCAGGCTTTCACCCGAGCAGATCGCGTCGCTGACGAAGTGGATCGAACTCGGACTCCCTTGGCCGCGCGAGTCATCCGGTTCCGCGCTGGCACAGGCGTGGCGAACTCATTGGGCGTTTCAGCCGGTGGTGAAACCGAGTGTCCCCGTGATCGTGGAAGACTCGTGGTCGCAGTCGCCGGTGGATCGGTTTGTCCTCGCACGGTTGATCCCGCCGAACGGAACCGCGAGCGAGCGACTCTTCGCACCGCGTGCTGACCGGCGCACGCTGATTCGTCGCGTGACGTTCGATCTGATCGGGTTGCCGCCGACTCCCGAAGAGGTCGCCGAGTTTCAAACCGATCTCGCGCCGGATGCTTTCGATCGGCTGGTTGATCGGCTGTTGGCGTCACCGAAGTACGGTGAGCGTTGGGGGCGCTACTGGCTCGACGTGGCCCGCTATGCCGACACGAAAGGTTATGTCTTCTTCGAGGAGAAGTCGTACCCGTGGGCCTACACCTACCGCGATTATGTGGTTCGCTCGCTCAATGCCGATCAGCCGTATGACCAGTTCGTGGTCGAGCAATTGGCGGCGGATTTATTGGATGACGATGGTCACGCGCGCCGTGACGCGACGAGTAGGGCAGAGCGGACTGACGGAGCAGAAGTGAGAGCGACGCAGCTTCCCGCGTTGGGGTTCTTGACGGTCGGTTCGCACTTCATGGGGAACGTTCACGACATCATCGACGACCGGAT
>JAYTXB010000901.1:0-3773 GCA_043743205.1 Schlesneria sp. | reverse complement strand
CTTCGAGTCCCTGCTGCCCGCCGCTGTGCAAAAGGTCGATGCGATCCTGCCGCAGTCGCTCACGCACACCAAGTTCGGCAGCTTCATGCCGCAACTGGTGCAGCAAAAGGTGAGCGGCCTGCTTCCGGCGCGCGTCTCTCACGCCTTCACGCAGTTCATGCAGACCGACTCGATCAGCGTGCTCAAGCACGGAGTCGATCTGGGGCTGAACACGTGGAAGTCGTTCCTCATCAAGATCGGTTTCTCATCGGATGAGATCGACAAGGTGATCTGCCATCAGGTCGGCAAGGGCCATCGTGAGCAGGTCATGAACGCCCTCGGCATCTCGCCCGAGAAGGACTTCTGCACGTTTCCGTATCTCGGCAACATGGGGACAGTGTCGCTCCCGATGACCGCCGCCATCGCCGACGAACGCGGCTTCCTCAACCGAGGCGACCGAGTCGGCTTCCTCGGCATCGGCAGCGGCTTGAACTGCCTAATGCTGGCGCTCGACTGGTAAGCCAGATGGAAGAGTTTGAACCATGAAGCACACGAAAGGCACAAAAACAATGTTGGCGGTCGAGAAGGCAACCTTCAAATCACGCTCGTTGCTCGAACGAAATGGATGGCGATTGCAAACGATCGACGACGGAAGTCACGGAAGGACACGGAAGCGGCGTGAAAGGCCTTTTCTTTTCCGTGTCCTTCCGTGACTTCCGTGGTTCCGCCTTTCCCCGCTTCTTCCTCTTTCGTGTGGTTCGTGTCTTTCGTGGTTCCAACTTCTTCACTCCCCGGTTACGAGTTCACTCATCACTACGCCGATCTCGGCGGGTTGCGGATGCATTACCTTGACGAGGGTCGGGGTGAGACCGTTGTGATGTTGCACGGCAATCCGAACTGGTCGTACTACTACCGCAATCTCGTCGTGGCGCTGCGCGATCGGTATCGCTGTCTCGTGCCGGACCATATCGGTTGCGGGATGTCCGACAAGCCGGGCGATGACCGTTACGAATACTCGTTGGCACGTCGAGTGGCCGATCTGGAGCTGTGGCTCGATAAGTTGCAGGCGACTCGCGACCTGACGCTCGTCGTTCACGACTGGGGCGGCATGATCGGGATGGCCTATGCGACGAAGTATCCCGAACGAGTGAAGCGGCTCGTCGTGCTCAATACGGGGGCGTTTCATCTGCCCGCGACAAAGCCGGTCCCGTGGCAACTCAAGCTGGCGCGCAGTCCGCTCGGCGCGTTGCTTGTGCGAGGGTTTAGCGCCTTCAGTCGCGGAGCTGTGGCGTCGTGCGTGACGCGCCGCCCGATGCCGCGTGATGTCGCGAAGGCGTACTGCGCGCCGTATGACTCGTGGGCCAATCGCATCGCCGTGCATCGGTTCGTGCAGGACATTCCGCTCAAGCCGAGTGATCGCGGCTACGATCTGGTCACTCAAACCGCGAATGGCCTCGACAAGTTGAAGCAACTTCCCATGTTCATCGGTTGGGGCGACAAGGATTTTGTCTTCGACAAGCACTTCCTGCGTGAATGGCTCGCCCGCTTTCCCAACGCCGAGGTGCATCAATTCCCCGACTGCGGCCACTACATTCTGGAAGACGCCAGCGAGGAACTGGTGCCGCTCATCCGGACGTTCCTCGATTCGCATCCGCTACTGTAGTCCCGTCGCTCCGCCGACGGGACCGCAGTACGACGAACGGCAAATTCATTGAACGATGAAGAGGTTGTACGCTTCCTCAAATGTCCCAAGATAAAGGAGCGTCACGATGAACTGGAGAGATCGCATTAGCGCCGATCCACAGGTCTGCCAAGGTAAACTTTGCATCGCGGGAACGCGCATCTTGGTGACGGTGGTCCTCGACAACTTGGCGATGGGGGCGACTTCCGACGACATCCTCCGCAGCTACCCGACACTCGTTGCCGATGACATTCAAGCGGCACTGTGGTACGCCGCCGAACTGGCTCGCGAACAACTCGTGTCATTGCCTAACTCAGTCTGATGCAAGGGTTCCTTGTCCACCCGCGATCCGTCCCGTCGGCGGAGCGACGGGACTACAGTAGGCTGACTCCTGACCTTCGCCCCCTGACTCCTGCTTCCCATGCCCACCGTCAACATCGCCACACATTTGAAAGAGATGGCTCGGCTGCGGCCCGAGCAGTTGGCGGTGTTGTTTCCACTGGGGCGAGACTCAGCGGGGCGGACGGCTTATACGAGTCTCACGTTTCAGAAGCTGGATGAAGAGAGCGATCACATTGCGGCGGGGCTGACGATGATGGGGATCGGTCGCGGCGTGAGGACCGCGTTGATGGTTCCACCGTCGTTGGAGTTTTTCTCGTTGACGTTCGGCCTCTTCAAAGCGGGAGCGGTCCCGGTCTTCATTGATCCCGGCATGGGCTTAAAGAACATCGGCAAGTGTCTGGCCGAGGCCCAGCCGGTCGGCTTCATCGGTGTCACGAAGGCCCACGTCGCACGGTGGTTGTTCGGTTGGGGGAAGAGGACGCTGACCAAGTTCGTCTCACTGCGAGCCCTGTGTCCGAGGTACTTTTTTTTCAACCCCAACTCCATGCCGCTCCGCGATTTGGCGTGGTACGGACGCAGACTGATTGAGCTGCCAGCACCGAGACCCGTCGAAACGGATGGGCTTGCCCCGGAGTTTTACGATCACCAAGTCATTGTTCTGCCTTCGAGCGGCGTTGCGGAAACCACCGCGTCGGACACTGCGGCGATTCTGTTCACCAGTGGCAGCACGGGGGTGCCGAAAGGGGCGGTCTACTCGCACGGAAACTTTGTCGCGCAGGTCGAGATGCTCAAGCAGATCTTCGGCATTGAGCCGGGTGAGATTGATCTCTGCACGTTTCCGCTGTTCGCGCTGTTTGCGTCGGCACTCGGCATGACGGCGATTGTCCCGCGCATGGACTTCACTCGGCCCGCGCGAGTCAACCCGCGCGAAGTGATCGAACCGATTCAGCGCTTCGGCGTGACCAACATGTTCGGCTCCCCCGCGCTGCTCAACGCGGTCGGTCGCTACGCCAGTCGCCGCATCGACGGTCAGGTTCAAGCGACGATGCCGACGCTCAAGCGAGTCCTCTCGGCGGGCGCTCCCGTTTCCGCTGAGATCATCAGCCGTTTCCAAGCGACTCTGTCACCCGACCGGCAGATCTTCACACCCTACGGCGCGACCGAGTCGCTTCCCGTCGCCGTCATCGGCAGCCGCGAAGTCCTCGATGAGACGCGAACGAAGACCGCTCAAGGAGCCGGGACGTGCGTGGGCCGTCCGGTCGAAGGCGTGCAGGTTGCGATCATCCGCATCACCGACGAACCGATCGCCGCATGGAGCGACTCGCTGCTCATGCCACCGGGCGAAATCGGGGAGATCGTCGTGAGCGGGCCGCAAGTAACGCAGGAGTACTTCCACCGACCCGACCTCACCGCACTGGCCAAGATTCGTCTTGTAGGACGGGCACTCTTGCCCGTCGCTCCACATCGAGCGGACGGCAATGACATGAGAAGACGGGACGGGCAGGAGTGCCCATCCTACGAATACGCGGGTGAAGTACGACGGGGCGTCGCACACCGCATGGGAGACCTCGGTTACTTCGATGAGCAAGGCCGACTCTGGTTCTGCGGTCGGAAGTCGCATCGCGTCATCACGCCTGAGCGAACGTACTTCACTGAGCCGGTCGAAGGGATCTTCAACTCGCACCCGCACGTCTTCCGCACGGCGCTCGTCGGCGTGGTGCGAAGCGGCGTGATGCAGCCGGTGCTGTGCGTCGAACGTGAAGCGGACGCC
>JAYTXB010000900.1:0-2145 GCA_043743205.1 Schlesneria sp. | reverse complement strand
GCGCGGACGCGATCTGGTAGAGGATGCCACGTAAACAGAACCTCCTTGCTCAGGAAGCAATTTGACATGAGTTACGACGTGTACGGTGTGGGCAATTCGTTGGTGGACATTCAGGCGCGGATTGATGACGCGCTGCTCGGGCGGTTGCAGTTTCCCAAGGGGATCATGACGCTGGTCGATGAGCCGACACAGTCGCGCGTGTTGGGATCTTTGCATGGCGTGAAGCTGAACCGGTGCGCGGGCGGTTCGGCGGCGAACACGATTGCCGGAGTGGCCGACTTCGGTGGGAAGGCCGCTTACGCAGGGAAGCTGGGTCGAGATGAACTCGGCGAGGTCTGGCTGAAGGACATGCGCGATCTCGGTGTCTCGGTCGTGACGCCTCAGGGCGACGGACAGACCGGGACGTGTGTCTGTCTGATTACCGAGGACGCTCAGCGGACGATGCTCACGCATCTCGGGTTGTCGGCGACACTCGGGCCGGATGACATTGATGAGGCTTCGATCAAGCAGTCGAAGTACGTCTACATCGAAGGCTATCTGTTCGCGGGGGACTCGACGAAGGCCGCCGCGCTGAAGGCGATTGACCTGGCGAAGCGGCATGGGGTGAAGGTCGCCTTCACCGTGTCGGATCCGTTCCTCATCAACTTCAATCGTGAGCTGTTCTGGGAGTTGATCGAAGGGCCTGTCGA
This sequence comes from Schlesneria sp., assembly GCA_043743205.1. Classification (GTDB taxonomy): domain Bacteria; phylum Planctomycetota; class Planctomycetia; order Planctomycetales; family Planctomycetaceae; genus Schlesneria. The sequence goes on along the minus strand of JAYTXB010000900.1, from coordinate 1,456 downwards.
TCTGCTGTTCTGCAATCTGGAAGAGGCGCGCAGCTTGACCGGCAAGACGGACCCCATCGACTGCGCCCACGAGATTCACCAGCACGCGGCCAACGTGGCGCTGACGCTGGGTTCCGATGGTTCACTGCTGATGCACGAGGGCCATGCGTATCCGGTCGAGGGAGTCAAAGTCTCCGCGATCGACACGACCGGTGCCGGTGACATGTATGCGGCGGGAATCTTGTACGGCATCACCAACGGACTGAGTTGGCCGCAGGCGGGACATCTCGCCTCGCACGCCTCGGCTCGCGTGGTGGCTCAGATGGGGGCGCGATTGGAGCGGAAGTTCACGCGCGAAGAGATGTCCGGGTTGTTGAAGTCGTGAGGGGAAGGAAGAAGGGGTCAGGGAACAGGTGTCAGATCGAACATCTCTGCCTTGTCTTCTTCTGACGCCTGCTCGCTGACACCTTCTTCTGCCCGACCCTGATCCGCGCCGCGACATTTTTCCACGGAATGCCGATAGAGTCGAAACACGGAACCGCCGTCCGTGTGGCGAGACGAAAGCAAACGAGACCTTCGCGTGACGTTGTTCCCTTCCAGATTGAGTCCACGCCAGAAGGCCGTCGCTCGGCATGAGCAAGTGGTGTTCTATCCGTCCTACGCTGCGCGGACGGCAGACGGCGAAGGCTGGTCACTGGTGGTTCAGGGTCGCGTGTTCGACCCACGCATCTCTTGGCTGCGTCGCAAGCCCATGCTCGCCGTTGTGAAGCGCGTTCTCAAATTCGACCGGACCTCGGAAGAATATTTTCGCAGTCGGATGCGGCAGTTTTTGATGAGCGGTCTGCGCGGCCGTTCCGTCAACGTGCGACTCGGCAATCGCGAGCATCTCGTGGGCGAATCCGACTACATGGGCTTGTTCCGTGGCACGTTGACCCTAGCAGAGGATGAGGTCGTTCAACTCGCGGGGGGGACGGTTTCTCAAAACCTGTGGCTCCCGTTTGGAGCCGCCTTGCCCGACGACGATCAACGCGAGTATCACGGCCAATTGCAGTTCCTCGAACCGACCGGCACGTCGATCATTTCGGACTTGGACGACACGATCAAACACAGCAACGTTCCCAACCGACGCGATCTGTTTCGGAACACTTTCATGCGGACGTTCGCTCCCGTCGTCGGGATGCCCGAGTTGTATCGCGATTGCGCTGCTGCTGGTGCTGCGTTCCATTTTGTCTCGGGCAGTCCGTGGCAACTTTACGAGTCGCTCACCGAGTTCCTGCAGACCGAGGGTTATCCGGCGGGTTCATTCCACTTGAAGCGGTTTCGGATTCGCGACTCGGCCCGCAAGCTGAGGCGATCACCGCAGAAGACTCACAAGCGTGCGGCCATCGAGCCGATCGTGAACGCCTTCCCGCAACGCCGCTTCATCTTGATCGGGGACTCTGGCGAACAGGACTCCGAAATTTATGGCAGCTTCCTG
>JAYTXB010000899.1:0-1484 GCA_043743205.1 Schlesneria sp. | reverse complement strand
AAGTCGAGCCGCTCCAACCAGACCTCTTCGTTGTACGTGTAGTCGATCGGCAGGACATCGACCGCCACGCCGCGCGATTTGAGATCGCCGAGCATTCGCGACAGATTCCCTTCCGTCGCCACGCCATCACTGACGAGCACCACGCGCCCCTGCACGTCCTCCTTCAGGACGACCGACGACATCGAAAGTGCCTGTTCGAGATTCGTCGCGCCCCGCTCGACCTGAGAATTGAGGGCCTCGAACGGGAAGCTCATGGACGGGTTGAGTTCGATGGCGGGCGTCTTGCCGAAGATCAGCAGTCCCGCTTCATCCGATTTCTTGGGACGATGACTCTGCACGGTGTCAGTCACGTATTTCAACGCTTGGTCCGCGCTGTAGATCGAGTCGCTGACATCGACCGCGAACACGACCGACATCACGTCCTTCGACCGCACCGCGCGCGGCTCGGCCAACACCATCGCGAACAGACCGAGCAACACCAACCGCACGAACAGCGAGACCACTCCGCGCGTCTTCGGCAACCCGCCAAACCCGGCGACGTGCATCCACCAAAACCACGGCGAGAGCGCCACCACTCCCAGCATCATCGGCCGCGCGAACATCAAGACATGGCCCAACTCCAGCCACGCACAAAGTCCAACGAACAGCACCAAAAACACCACGAGTACGATCACATCCCGCCAAGTCACAGCCCGGCGAGGCGACGGAAGAAAACTCGCGATGATGCGGCGCAATCGGTTCATGGGATTCTCGGTGACACTCAATCACTGGCGTCAATGATTGTGACTCTGGGCAACCTCAAGCCGTGACTTTCCGACTGCTGTTTCGAGCAATCGTTATCAGCGCACGGAGAGCTTCGTTGACAGCCGAGGAATCGGGGAATGCCTCCGCCACATCCGGAGCCAGCACGACCACATTGGTGCCTGCTGCAAATCGAGCGGCATACTTCCCGCGAACTCCCCCGCTGAAATCGTATTCCGCCAACATCTCGGGATCACTGCTGCTCTTAGCGGTCTTCTTCATAGTTCTTCCTTTCGCGCCGTGTGGCGACTCGCACGCTGATGATCCGAACCTGTTCCCCTCGATCAGTCGATACGACGACCAACAGTTGCCCGCTGTTCGACTCACCCAACGTGACAAACCGATCCTCTTCGTCCGAATGGAGCGGATCGGCAATCGTGAGCGATAACGGGCTGGCAAACACCGAACTGGCTTCCTCGAAAGTCACTCCGTGTTTCTTCAAATTGATCTGCGATTTTTCTTCATCCCATTCAAAGAGAATGCCCATGAATCTGTTGTCCTACAGTTCCAGTTCCACCACGCGCCGGTTCCCCGTGTCGCAAACATAGACTCGACCGCGTGAGTCGAGTGCCAGTCCCCACGGCGTGGAGAACTGAGCCGCCTGCGATCCCGTCGTGCCATAGCGGCCGAGCAGTTTGCCCGTCCGATCGAGCTTCGTCACTCGCCCCGCTCCATACTCGACG
>JAYTXB010000898.1:0-2334 GCA_043743205.1 Schlesneria sp. | reverse complement strand
GGTTCACGAGGCCGTGTGGTCTCGACCAATATTTCCCGTGCCCTTTCAGGGCACAACGTTCTGGTGTTCGGTTTCCCAGGGCGGCGCTCACGGTGTTCGCTGGCCTTGGGCTGGTCTCCGAGGCCCCGTTGGGGCGAAGACGACTTCAATCCTCAAATAGCGCAACTTCTAAACGGGCGCGCTGGGCGTACTCGATGTCTATCACGCGCTGGAGTCCATCAGCGACACGTCGAAGAAGTTGTTCGACGACGGCTCTCCCGCCGCGACCACTTGGACCGACACGCTCCGCACCACGCTGCTCGAACGAGGCTGGGACGGCTTCGACGAACGCTGGCAAGACACCCGCGACAGCTGCCTCGCCAACACCCCGCAACGGACTCGTCTGGAAGAGTGCGGAACGACCTCGGCCACCACGTGTCTCACCTGAACTATGCCGAACGCCTGCGCGAGGGGCGCTCGATCGGCAGCGGCCAAATCGAAGGTGCCTGCAAGAACCTGATCGGCCGCCGACTCAAACAAACCGCCGCCCGCTGGCGAGTCCGCCGCGACCCACACACTCTCTCTCGTGTGTGTGTGCCGCATGGCCAGCCTCTGCTCCATCATGTACAGCTGCCTGCGGAACACCTACTGGAGCCAACACGTCGCATGAAACCGAAATCCGTTCCTATGCCCTCGGGCGAGCAACACGGACTTCGACAAGTGATGTCCGTCATTCACGAGGGAAGCGGCATCACCACGAATCAAACAAAGCGCGACACACCAGAGGGCGGTGAGTGAACCGTGAGGCATTCACTCGACTCATCGACAAAGTGATGGTCGAGCGTCGCTTCCCCTTGCGGCGCGAACATGCGATATCTTCCGCCGTCGAACAGAACTTCATTTCGCGACGGAACAGTGTCGATGTCCGAGTCAACTTCCCTTCCTGAGATCGACTTCGCTCGCGTGGCGGCGGAACTGCATCTTCGGTTTGAGCAAGTGCAGCAGACGATGCTGTTGCTCGACGAGGGCAACACGGTTCCGTTCATCACGCGCTATCGCAAAGAGCGCACGGGCAACTTGGATGAAGAGCAGATTCGCGCAATTCAAGAGCGAGTCCAACTGCTGCGGCAACTGGCCGAGCGTGCGGCCGACATCCTGCGCATGATCGACAGTCAGGGGAAGTTGACTCCCGAATTGCGGGCCGAGATCGCACGAGCCGACTCGCTGAAACGACTTGAAGACCTCTACTTACCGTTCCGACCGAAGCGCCGTTCGCGGGCGACGATTGCGAAGGAGCGTGGGCTTGAGCCGTTGGCCGATGCGATTTGGAATCAGTCCGTCGCGCAGGCCGGTTTGAATCCAGCGGCGAAGGCGTTCATCCAGCCGGATCTCGAAGTGCTTGATGAAGCGGCAGCACTGGCGGGGGCGGCCGACATCCTGGCCGAGCGCATTTCTGACGACGCCGATCTTCGTCAGCGGTGCCGCAACGTGGCCAAGCAGACGGGGCGAGTCACTTCGCTCGCAACGAAGACTGCCGAGCAAACTCACCCCGAATTCCGCGACTACTTCGACTACACGGAACCCGTTGGCAAGATGCCGCCGCATCGCGTGCTCGCGCTGAATCGCGGTGAGGAGCAGAAGGCGTTGCGAGTCGCATTCGAGTGGGATGAGGGACTCGCGCAACGGACGACGGACGAGCATCTCCAAGTGGCGCGGCACTCCTGTCGGGAGTTTCTCACGGCATGTGCCCACGATGCGCTCGAAAGATTCATTCATCCCGCGCTGGATCGCGAGGTTCGCCGCGACCTGACTGAGAAGGCGGAACGTCACGCGATCAGTGTCTTCGCACAGAACCTGCGTCAACTGTTGTTGCAGCCGCCACTCAAGGATCAACGCATCCTCGCCATCGACCCCGGCTTTCGCTCGGGCTGCAAGCTCGCGGCGCTCGATGAGTTTGGCAACGTGCTGGCTGTCGATGTGATGCACATCGTGGGGTCGGCCGGTCGTCGCGCGGAGGCTCGCGCGAAGTTGGTCGCGTTCCTTCGAGAACATCACTGCACCGTGATCGCCATCGGCAACGGGACCGCGTGTCGGGAGACCGAAGAGTTGGTGGGCGAGATGATCGCGGCCGACTGTTCGGAGGCGAGATACATCGTCGTGAACGAAGCTGGGGCCAGCATCTATTCGACGAGTTCGGTCGCTCAGCAGGAGTTCGGCAATCTCGACGCCATCGCGCGCGGCACGATCAGCATCGGCCGGCGGCTGCAAGACCCGCTCAGCGAACTCGTCAAAATCGAGCCGCAGCACATTGGCGTCGGCATGTACCAGCACGATCTCAACGCGAAGCAGTTGAAG
>JAYTXB010000897.1:0-7106 GCA_043743205.1 Schlesneria sp. | reverse complement strand
CGGCAGCTTCACTTTGAGTTTGCACCAATGGCGATGCGTGTAGCTGTAAAGGTGATAGACGACTTCGACGTGTGGCTCGCACGGAGTCTTCTTTTTGGGGTCTGTCTCTAGCCAGTCTGAGCCGGTGAGGTCATTGAGAGAATCCAACGCGATGTCGGCCTCGTCATGGAGGAACTGAGACACGTCGGCAATGCGATCTGCGGCAATCTCGATCCACGGATCTTTGACTCCGGTCTTGAGTTCACGGATGGCGTCGATCCCAAACTTCTCGACCAGCCGTTGATGAATGTCTTCGATGCGCATGTCGGCTTCCGAGAACGGGCGTTTACTAAGAGAGTGATTTGTTTGCAGTACGCGGAATGAACTGAGACGGCCCCTGAAATCGCGCCGTCCCTCGCTCACGCTACGGGATATTTAAGTTGAAGTGCGTTTAGGCTGTGAGGTGCGGTTAGCTGGCGGCTTGTGGACTGGTTTTACGCAGCCCCTGATTGGAGGCGCTCGAAGCGGCAGAAGAGAGTTTGGACTGCTCCGCCACAGCTCGAACCCAATCGAGATCGCCACGTTTCCAGACGTAGGCGAAACCGACGAGTAGGACAGCGAAGAAGGCAAGAACATCGACGACCGCCACCTTGGCGAGAGTCAACGCGGCTTCGGCTTTGATTGCTGTTTCCGGTGTGAGGCTACCGGAGGGGAGTGTCAGAAGTTGCTCACTGAGTTGAACGCGTTGCTCCGGGAGCAGCAGCGTGTCGGTCAATTGAATCAAGTTGCCATAGACGGCAGCCCAGGGAAAGAAGAACACCACTTCTACGTCGAAGATGATGAACAGCAGGGCCACGACGTAGAACCGCAGGTCGAACTGGATATAGCTGCTGCCAATAGTTGGCTCACCACATTCGTAGGTGGCTTCCTTCTCCAGCGAAGGGACGTGAGGACGCAGTAGTTTACCCAGCAGCAATGGTGCCAGCAGGAAGCCGATCGCCACCACCGTGAACAGCAAGAAATGTCCGACGATTTCCGTCATTTGCTCGTGTCTCGATTCTGTTCCATTCGTGCGCTCAGTTCGCTGCGGGTTCAGCCAGCTTCAACAGTTGCCGGCCGGTGAAACCCGCTTCCAAGGTGTGCCAGTGCGCGATGGTTGGCTCGCCAAGCTTCCAGCACAAGTAAACTTCTTGACCATCCAGCATGGCAGGAAAGTCGATCAACCCGATTACCGGGTCTTTGAACTCCACGCCCAACTCCAGCAACTCATCGACGAAACTTTGGAGTCGTTCAACGTCTTTTTCCAAGTCTTGGCGGATCTGTTCGACCTCTTCATCGTAGAGATCGCCCCGTTGCTTACTGCGGGCGTCTCCTTGGCGAAGACCATTGAGTCGCTCCTCCCGATCGCGGACATCACGGAATAACTCGACAATGTCGCTAACGATCATTCGAACGAGCGGCAACATGCGATTGGCAGAGGCCAGAGTAAACAGGGGGCGAGACGCCAGCTTGGCACTCATCGGTTACGACCTTTCACCGTCACATCAAGTCTGTTGATTGCGGAATACGGGAAGAGGAAACCAAGTCAGAAATCATCAGCAGGCGGTTGCACGTGGGAAGAGGTGCGTGCGACCACAGCACTAGACCAGTCGAGAACCCATCAAGAATCTTGTTGCGAGAACTGAAACGGGCTTGGCTCGCCCTTCACCCAGACTGGTTCGTACAACACTTTGGATTCAGCGACAGCGGTTGGATTCAGAGTGGCTTGGCCCCACCCGACTTCGAGCGGCAGCTTGGCGTAATCGACAATACAACCATCGCGGCTGAAGCAACTGAGGTCGTGATTTGACCCCATGAAAATGCAGTCCACGGGGCAAGGCTCGACACACAAAGCACAAAACATGCACTTGGTGTAGTCGATGGTGAAGCCATCAACGCGGAAGCCTTTGCCGACGGGGCTTTTGGACTTCTCGATGTAGATGCAATCAACGGGGCACGCGACGGCGCACTTCTCGCAACCGATGCACGTGGTCAGGTCGAACCGGTGGAAGCCCCGATAACGGGCTTTCACGGGGACCGGCACTTCGGGGTACTCGTAGACCTCCGTGAACGCTTTCCGGCGATAGGTCATCAGCATCGTGCGAGCCGTGACCCACATGCCACTGAGTAAAGTGGAGATCGCAACCCAAATGTTGCGGCACCATTCTCCGAAACCCCACAACCACGCCATGGTTGGCTCACAGAAAAGTTCATGTCGATCAGGAAGATACAGACCGAAGACTCACGTCGCGAGGTCGCGTCTCACACGCCTGAGACGTGAGAGAGTTGTCGAGCGATCATGACTCAAAAGGGCTGAATGCGGCGTCGGATTATAGGCCGCGCGAAGTGAATCGCAAGCGACGCCAACGGCCGTACAGCAACGTCGCCCGAGAGTTCTCAAGAATCGGAATGAAGCGGCTTCGAGTATGTGCGGACCAAATCAGAAACGGCTTGCGAGTGAAGTGCCAAGTCCTCTTGAAGCCGCTGCGTGTTTGGCCCGCAACCGAGGCGACGTGCCAGCGATTCCCAGTCGGCCGAGTTCTGTTGAGGCATCGTTAGGTCGCGTGCGTCGCCGCGCACCATCCTCAAGGCGTCAATCAGTCGGCGTAAGAAATTGTAAGCGGCGCAAAGCCGTTCGTGATCGGTGGCCATCACCGCGCCGACGTGTTTCAGCGCGTCGAGTGCTTCGTGCGTGTTGGTCGTTCGCAGGCTGAAATACCTCGCGCCGCGATCCAATTGCAGAGCCTGCACGAGGTATTCGAGATCGACCAACCCGCCGGGGCTGAGCTTCGCGTTGAACTCAGTCACGCCGACGAGCTTTCTCAACTGGCGCTCGCGCATCGCGCGCATCGCACCGAAATCGACCGGCCGCTTTGTGTAGATCAACTCGTCACGCAAGGCACTCAATCGTTCACCGAGTTTTCCATCGCCAGCGATCGGCCGCAGCTTAACCAGCGCTTGTCGTTCATAAGGCCACGCCGGTCCATCGTGTTGGAAGTAGCTGCGGAACGCATCGAGCGACACCGCCAAACTTCCCGCTCGACCATAGGGTCGCATCCGCAAGTCGATCCGAAAAATCCCTTCACTTCGCGCGTGAATCGCATGGCTCAGGCTCTCGACCAGTCGTGAATAAAAGCCAGCGTGATCGATCCGTTCGCGCGGTGTTGGCGTCACGTGCGATGCTTCTGGTTCTGCTGCTGACACGGGCGGCGGGCTGGACGTATTTGACTTCGACCTGCTCGACTCTGACCGTGAGTTGGAGTCCGTTGTCTCAATCCGTTTCGTTGACTCGCTCCTGTCGTTGCCGGTGTCATAGACGAAGAGCAGTTCAATGTCCGATGCAAATCCCAACTCCCGTCCGCCACATTTCCCCAGAGCACACACCGACAGTCGGCACGCGAGACCCGCTTCATTCACCGGCGGACCAAACCGTTCGACGAGTTCTGCGTGACAGAACTCGACCGCCGCTGCGACGACAACTTCGGCCAAGTCGGTCATCTCGCGACCGAACTCATCGACACCACCGCTGTGCCCGAGGATGTGTCGCATGTCGATGCGGAACAGCTCGCGATCCTTGAACTCGTTCAGCCGAGTCCGTCGCTCCTCGGCTGCCAGTTCCGCCGCAGCGTTCGACGCGCGACTTGGTGCGAGGCGACTCAAGGTTCCCGTGTGAAGTTCCGCCTGCAATGCGTCATGCAGTTGCTCCTGCGACCGTGCCTGTTGCAAGCCTGCGATGTCGTGCAAGACCGGAAACAGGTTCGCGTATTGCAGTCGCAAAAAGTCCTCCCACAAGAAGTCGCTCACGCCCAGCAACTGCGCCAATGCCGACAGAACTTCCGGCCGTTCGAGCGACGACAATTGATCCACCCAATCGGGCCGCTGAAACAGGTCGCGCAGGAAGCTGCGAAAGTGCAGCAGTGCCGCTTGAGGATTGGGTGCCGCAGGCAACAGGTGAGTGAAGTGTTTGATGAGGACCACCGCCGCTTGCAACTCTTGCAGTCGAGCCGCGTCGAGAATCTTGTCACCCGATTGCGAATCGGTGACGAGCAACGTGTCGTAGGCGCGATGCGCTTCCGCGCGAATCATCACTTGCTCGATGCTGACTCCGCTCAGCGTGAGTGCGTTCGACAATTCATACAGAAAGCCCATCGTGTCGTCGCCGCGAATGTGCAGCACGGTCGCGTGCGGATGAGCCTCGTTGTCGAAACGGACTTCCAGCGGAGCGGGCTTCGTCGCGGAGTCTGCGGCGATTTGCAATGCCTTCGCGACCCGCTTGGCTAATCGTCCCTGAGCCTCATCGACGCGACCGCTGCGTGCGAGGTGGACCAGTTCCGCCAGTTCGCTCTCATAACGCCGCCAGCTCTCGGGCGGAACGTCGTCCACGGCTGGCCGAACTTCAAACACGTCCACGAAGCGATGCGCAATTCGATCGCGTCCGCTCTCGCTGCGGGGGCGAGTCTCCGTCGAAACGAAGCCCTCCACGATGTCGAAGCCCGATGCGAACAAGAGACCGCAAATCATCGACAGTTCGCCAGGACAGTCGTGCCCGACGACGGTCACTCGCCAATGCTGCGGCGGCAACAACGGAACCGAGGCGAGTGAAAGCGACGGTATCGAGTGTGGTGACGAGACCGCACCGGGTTGCGTTAGGGGGCCGCTCTGGGTTCGTTCCGCGATCACTCGGACGGGACGCTCTGCGTTCAACTCGGCCAATAGTTCGGAGTGCCGCCGCTGCTCGTCCGCGTTGAATACCGATTCATACGTTTCCAGTGGCTGTGAAGCGACTCGATGGCGATCACGCTTCAATTGCTCGCGATCGGGAATCGGTGGCGACGTGAGTGGTTCGACCAAGACTCGATCGTGTGTGAGGTACTTGTCGAAGATGGCCCGGATCGACTTGCGATGGCTGTCGAAGTGAGCCAGCAGTAACTCTGATGTCCCGAAATCGAGCCGCCGCGCCAGCGCGGTCAGTTCAATTCCGTCCGTCGGCAGAGAATGTTCCTGCCGGTTGTTCATCAGTTGCAGTGAGTGCTCGATCGTCCGCAAGAACACGTAGCCATCGGTCAAGCGGCGGTACTCGTCTGCGTGCAGCACGCCGGCATCGGTCAGTCGAACGAGGCCATCCAGCGTGTTGGTCGAGCGAACGTGACGATGCTCGGCACCGTGTACCAGTTGCAGGGCCTGTACGAGGAACTCGATATCGCGGATCGAACCGCTCCCGAGCTTTACCTCGCCCCATTCGCGCCCGCGCCGACGTAGGTCCGCCTCGATGCGCCCCTTGGCTTGCCGCACCGCCGTGACGACATCGCCGGGAGCCGCTCCAAAAATGTAAGGCTCCGCACGTCGGAGCAACTCGCGCCCCAAGTCCTTCGGCCCCGCGATGACACGCGCCTTGAGCAACGCCTGCTTTTCCCACATCTCCGCATGTGACTTCAGATACTCGATGTACGAAGGGATCGTCGTGACGAGTTCCCCCGATCGCCCCCACGGTCGCAGACGAACGTCCACTCGATAGAGAAAACCTTCACCCGTCGTGTCCTGCAACGCTTTAACCAGACGCTGTGCCAGTGGCAGGGCTTCAGTTGGACTGCGATCCGTGAGAAACACGAGGTCGATGTCCGAACTGTAATTGAGTTCTTCCCCGCCGAGCTTCCCCAATGCCAACACGGTGAGGTTCGCGCTGTGCAACATCAGTTCGTGTCCGACCAGCGTGAGACAGGCTTGAACCATGCCATCCGCGAGCAGGCTGAGTTGCACGGTTGCCGTACGCAGATCGATCAGTCCGAAGGCATCGCACGCGCCGATTCTGAGCAGCTCCCAGCGCTGATACCGCCGCAACGCATCCATCCGTGCGGCGAAGTCGGGTGCCGAAACCACCTGGGACAGCGCGGTCTCCAAAAACTCCTCGCGACTCTTCAGTTCGGCGAGGCGACGATGGCGGGTCAGTTCGCGAAGTGTCTCCGGATAACGCAGCACGGTCTCCGTCAAATAGCGACTGCTGGTGAACAGCCGAACGAGAACTTCGATCGCTCGCGGGTTCTCGTCGAGAAATTGGAACAGCTCGCCGCGATCACCGGCTTGCAGCACAAACCGCTCGAAGTCGATCAGCCCCGCGTCGGGATCGTTCGCGTCTCCCAACAGCCCGAGCAACTTGCGAAGACTGCCAATGGCTTGTCCCGCCGAAAGCGATTCACTCATCAGCCCGCGCAACCGATTCGCTGCGCCGCTGTCTCGAAACCCGATGCGACTCAGATTCTCAACCAACGTACCGCGAGCCTCTTCATCACCATTCAGCCACGCTCGCAACGACTCCCACATCCCAATGGTCTCCTACCCGCAGCTTTCAATCCGAAATCAATCAACACCGATCCCGCTTCAACGTCACATTGGTCGAGTCTTCGATGGTCCGTCACTGCAATGAGCAGCCCGTGGAGAAAAATGTGGGAATAAGGCGAGCGGCAGGAGTTCGCAGACCTGCCGTAGACCGGACGCCTACGTCCGGTCGGCTTCAAAAGACCGGACGTAGGCATCCGGTCTACGGTAAATTCTCACCTGCCGCTCGCCTAAGTAACCAGAATTCTGCGTTTTAAAGATGCACATTTGACGTTTCCGACAAAAGTCTTGTGAGCCGGGTGCCGTGAGGCCCCGGACTTTAGAATCGGGTTGAGAATCCGGGGCCACACGCCACCCGGCTCACCTCGTTTCGACTTTTGTCGGAAACGTCATATTTCGGAGTCGCGAAGCGACGGTAGCAAATAGCCTTGGGCGTCAGCCCAAGGATTCGAGCGAGATTGATTGGAATGAGCCGCGAAGCGGCGGCAGATTCGAGACCCAGCACTGCTACCATCACTTCGCGATTCAAGAATCTGCGCAACTTCTCAAAGCGTGAGCGAGGGACGTGATTCTCGAAGATTTCACACCACCACCGTCCCTCGCTCACGCTTTGAGAAGTTGCGTTATTTGAGGATTGAAGTCGTCTTCGCCCCCACGGGGCCTCGGAGACCAGCCCAGGGCCAGCGAACACCGTGAGCGCCGCCCTGGGAAACCGAACACCAGAACGTTGTGCCCTGAAAGGGCACGGGAAATAT
>JAYTXB010000896.1:0-7254 GCA_043743205.1 Schlesneria sp. | reverse complement strand
TTCGGCTTCAAGCCGCAGTTTGAAACGGCCAAGCACTTCCTCGAAGAGAACGATGGCGCGGGGAACACGTTCAAGGCCACGGCCAAGCCAGTGCTCATCGGGACGGCTGTGGTCGGCTCCACGACGCTCGTCTTCTCGATCATCGTGATGCTGACCGACGGACTGACGACCGGGTTGGACAATCTCTCCATCCTGCACGCCCCGTTTCTGTTTGGACTGATCCTCGGCGGTGCCGTGATCTATTGGTTCACAGGCGCGTCGATGCAGGCGGTGAGTACCGGAGCCTATCGCGCGGTGCAGTACATCAAGCAGCACATCAAGCTGGATGACTCCGTCCGAAAAGCCTCGACGGAAGACTCGAAGCGCGTTGTCGAAATTTGTACTCAGTACGCGCAGTGGGGCATGTTGAACATTTTCCTCACGGTGCTGTTCATCACGCTGTCTTTCGCCTGCTTCGAGAACTATCTGTTCATTGGCTACTTGGTCTCAATCGCCGTCTTCGGCCTGTACCAAGCGATCTTCATGGCCAATGCCGGAGGGGCTTGGGACAACGCGAAGAAGTTGGTTGAGGTTGAACTTCAGATGAAAGGGACGCCGCTCCATGCGGCCACCGTCGTGGGCGACACCGTCGGCGATCCATTCAAGGACACGTCGTCGGTCGCGATGAACCCGATCATCAAGTTCAGCACGCTGTTTGGACTGCTCGCGCTGGAAGTCGCCATGCAACTTTCGGCTCGCAACCAAGAAGGAATTCGTCAAACCGCCGCGTGGGTGTTGCTCGGCTTGGCGATGTTCTTCGTTCACAGATCGTTCTACGGAATGCGAATCAAGAGCGGCGATAAAGCCTGATCGGGTGTCGCCCGTGTTGTCTCCGGCACCCTCACCTCGTGAGGCTTCGATCATGTTTTCCCGGTGGACTCTCGCGGATCGTGTCGGTTCCGCTTTGATCGGCGGAGTGCGAGTGTTGACCGGAGCGGCACTCGACTTCGTCTATCCGCCGCGCTGTTTGTTGTGCGACGACGATTCGTTGTCGGGGTCCGACGCGACCGGTCGTCACGTGGCGTTTTGTGACGACTGCCAGGCACAGCTCTGCCCGATCGCGACGAATGCCTGTCGTCGTTGCGGTGCGCCGCTCGGACCGTACACACTATCGACGGAAGGCTGCATGTTGTGCGTTCGCGAGCATTTCGCCTTCGACGAAGTGATACGGCTCGGTCTCTATCGCGACGAACTGCGTGAGGCCTGTTTGATAGCGAAGAGTCCGACCGGAACATTGATGGGGCGAGCGCTCGCGACGGAGTTGGCCATCGCGCAGCAGTCGGTCTTCGCGGCGCAGACCTTCGATGCGAGCGTCCCCGTTCCGGAGCATTGGCTGAAGCGACTCGCGCGGCCGCAGTACGCGGCGGAGACTATCGCGCGCGAGTTATCGAGCCGGTTGAAGGTCCGTCTGGCGACCAGTATCCTCGCCAAGCAACGTTGGACTTTGAAGCAGGCTCGCAGCTCACCGGCCGAGCGACGAGTCCAGCAGCACGGTGCCTTCGGAACGACGAAACGCACAGACTTGCGCGGCCAAACGCTCCTCTTGGTGGATGATATTCTGACGACGGGGGCTACCGCTCACGAAGCGGCTCGCATGTTGAAGCGAGCTGGAGCCAAACGAGTCGTCGTGGCGATCATTGCCGTCAGCCCCCCTCTCTAATGATCTAGTTCAAACCGCTCGGAGAATCCCCTCGGTGACAGTTCCTTCGACGATTCGCATCGCTACTCGCTCCAGCAACCTCGCGCTCTGGCAAGCTCACCACATCTCCGATTTGATTCGCGCGACATCGCCCGAGATCACGGTCGAACTCGTTCACATCAGCACGGCGGGCGATCGCGATCAGACCGAGCGATTGCGAGACCTCGGTAGTTTCGGAGTCTTCACGCGCGAGGTGCAACTCGCGCTCCTCGATGGCCGCGCGGACGTGGCCGTTCACAGCTTGAAGGACTTGCCCACCGATGCAGTCGCCGGGTTGATGCTCGCCGCAACTCCACCGCGCGGGTTGACCGCCGATGCGTTGGTAATGCCCGCGCAGCATGTTGGTCCCGCTGATCTGAACCTGCTTCCGCACGGAGCGCGTGTCGGAACTGGTAGCCCGCGACGGCAGGCTCAACTGAGATACCTGCGTCCCGACCTGCAACTCAGCGAAGTGCGTGGCAACGTGGAGACACGTCTCCGCAAGCTGGACGAAGGACAGTATGAGGCACTCGTCCTCGCTGCGGCCGGACTGACGCGGCTTGGATTGGGACACCGTGTCTCTCGCGAGTTGCCGCCTCCCACGGTCTATCCCGCCGTGGGTCAGGGAGCGATTGGAGTCGAATGTCGGACAGAGGATGTCCTCGCGCGGCGCGTGCTCGAACTCATCACGGATTCACCGACGCAGTCCGCAGTCACTGCGGAACGGAGCCTGTTGGCCACGCTGCGCGCGGGATGTCATGCACCGCTCGGTGTCGCCACACAAGTCAGCGGCGATGTTCTGAAACTGGAGGCGGTCGTCCTTCCTCAAGATGGCTCCGACCGCTGGATCGCCTCGGCTGCCGGAACCACCTGCGACGCTGCGTTCCTCGGTCAACAAGTGGCCCAACGTCTGCTGATCCAAGGTGCAGGCCGCGTTCTGCACGGGAGTGCGGGACCGACGTGAGATTGCGGTGATGTTCTTCGTTTCATTCCTTCAAGGAGCCTCTTCATGCCGTTTCAGTACTGCCTCAATGCCAGCACGATTCGTCCGACGCCAATCCTCGACAAGATTCGAATCGCCGGAGAGGTCGGTTATCAGGCGATCGAACTCTGGCACGATGACATCGACTCGTACCTCGCATCAGGTGGGACGCTGTCGGACATCAAAAAGGCTCTCGCCGACGCGGGCCTCGCCCTGCCGACCACAATCTATCTGCCCGGTTGGTGCGACACGACGGGGACCGAACATGAGGCGGCACTCGATCCAATCAAACGCAAAATGGCGGTCTCTGCGGAACTCGGATCGACTCACATCATCGCCTGCCCTGCGCTGGGGAAAGTCGATGTCGCGCTGGCCGCCCGCAACTACAAGGAACTCGTCGATCTCGGTCTCTCGTTCGGCGTGAAGGCGGCGATGGAGTACCTCGGGTTTGTCGAACAGATCAACACGATCGAGTCGGCATTGGAGATCATGGCTCTCTCCGGACATCCGCAAGCGACGATCATCATCGACCCGTTCCACAACTTTCGCGGCGGCGGATCATTCGCGTCGATTGGTAAGCTGCGTGGCGATCAGATCGCCATCAGCCACTTCAACGACACTCCCGCATCGCCACCACGACTCGAACAACACGATCACAGCCGCGTCCTACCCGGTGAAGGACATCTCGACCTACAGCAATGGTGCCAGCTCTTGAAGCAGGTCGGCTACAACGGTTATCTGTCGCTCGAACTCTTCAGCGAAGCCCTGTGGGCGCGCCCCCCGCGCGAAGTCGCACAACTCGGACTGGAAAAGATGCGAGCTGCCGCCGAAAACTAGACCTCGCAGGGCTTGAAGTGAGACGTTGAGCCGCAACGCCAACGGGGTGCGTGCAATCTACGGCTTGCCGGTGTTCTCTCCCACGCCGCTGGCATTGGGGCTATACGGAAAAGTCTCGTTCCCGTCCGCGCAAGAGATAGAACTTTCGGATCGACTGTGGGCACCCGTTCCTACTGCGACTTTGCCTCAACGAACTGCACCGCATCGACGATGACGTGCCCGTCCGTGTCCGCGTTCGAGATGGTTACGCGGACTTGCTCATCGACCTCCAACTGCCATGTGCCGAGAGTTTGAAAGCCAGCCAGCAGGGGAACGGTCTGCTGATCGAGCCGCAGTTTCTTGAGGTCGTTTGCCGTTTGAACCGAGACCGGGACGTTGGTTGCTCGATTGGGGTTGGCACTGTAGGCGACTCGGATGTCGTAGCGACCGGCTTTGATAATCTTGGCGGTGAACGTGGCCATCAGGCTTCCTTTTTGATCGTTGCCGTCGTGGAGATAGTCGGCTCCGATGTATCCCGGGAGCGACGCGCTGCTGGTCCAGTCGCCGGTGAGTTTCGCGTCACGGTTATCGATCACGATGCCAGGCAGCTTCTTCGGATCGATCCCTTTGTTCTCGGAGGCGGCTCGCTTTTGCCCGGTCCATTCGAGGACTTGGCCTTCGTCGAGCAATCGCTTTTTGAAGATAGCAAGGTCGATGTCTTGCACGCTCGACTTGGCCTCAATCGCCATGCAGGCGGCGGTGGCGGAACTTTGACCGAGGACCATGAAGACCGGCTCCATGCGAATCGAGCCGTAAGCGATGTGGCTCGCCGCGAGGCACACGGGAACGAGCAGATTCTCGCACTCGGTCTCCTTCGGGCGGATCGAGCGATAGCTGATCGGATACGGTGAGACGCCGATCTGCACGTCCCCTTCGTTGCGAACCTTGCCGTCTTTCGTGACGTATCTCTGGCAGTTGTGTGAGTCCATGTTGTAGGCCCCGAGTCCCACCGGGTCGTCGCAGACACGCTTGCCCTGGCAGTCAGCCTGCGCCATCACGTACTCGCTAACGAGCCGACGCGCTTCACGCACATACATCTGATGCGGCCAGTTGTCGTGGTCTTGGAACTCATCTTTGGCGAGGCCCAGCCGCGAGAACTCTTCACGGATTTTCTCGGGGACACGCGGATGATTGGCCAGCGTGTACATCAGCCCCATTTGGTAGAGCAGGTGCTGGCGGAAGATGCGTTCGCGGGTCTGCCAGCTTCCTTCGGGATAGTCGTAGTTCATCCCGATGAAGTCGGTCGAGATCGCGAAATTGTTGTTCGTGTCGGTCTTCCGATTCGGCATGAAGAGCGGGTTCCATGGACTGCGATGGTCTCCCGCGTCGAAGTTCCTCAACAAGAGTTCATACTGCTGTTCGTCATAGCCATCCGGCTTCGGCCACGCGCGACGGTTCTCGGAGACATCGGTCGTACACATCCGAAAGTTGTAGGCTTGGAGACGATGATCTCCCTTGCCATCGGTGCCGGGTGGCTCGGCTTGAACCAGCGGGAGCAGACCGCTCGACGGATCGCCCGGCTTCACATACGGATCGACATCCTTGATGAACTGATGCTTCACCGCGTTGGCGGTCTGGATGCCGTTAATCGTCTCGCCGTAGAGGCTGTTCGCCTCGCGACCGACGTGATACGAGCAGCCCGCCGCCGCCATGATGTCCCCTTCGTAAGAGGCATCAATGAACATGCGACCGTAAAACCACTGGTCGCTCTCCATCCGAATGGCCACCAGCCGCCGGCCGTCCATCTTCACGGCGTCCTTCAGCCGGAACCGCTCTTGCTTGATCGGGACTTTGAACTCGGCCAGCCACTCACGATAGACCTTCTCGGCGACGTGCGGCTCAAACGTCCACTGCTCGTTCTCGCTCAAAGCCTTTCGCTTCTCGACAAAGGCATCGCGCGAGCCGTACTTCCACGCCGATTCGTTCAGGTAATAGGCCCCGACCCGCCGATAGAACTCGCGCGACAACCCACCAATCGCAGCCTTGTTTCCAATGTCCGTCGCCCCCAGTCCGCCCGAGGTCAAGCCCCCGATGTGGCCACTCGGTTCAATGAGGACCACCGACTTTCCCATCCGCGCCGCCTGAATCGCCGCCGTCACCCCGCCCGATGTCCCGCCGTAGACAACCACGTCGTAAATCGGCTCGGCCGCGAGGATGAGCGTGCTATTGAACAGACACGCAGCAGCGGAGAACCACCAAGCCCACGTACTGAGCAGGGAATGCGCGGCTCTCGACTCGTTGCTTTTGGGCCGACGGCCACGTGGGGACTGCACATACGGAACGGGTACGGGTGATTTCATGGATGCCTCCGAGTACAAAACGTTTCAACAAGCGACCCGATGTTGATACTCAGTCGTGTTTCGAGTCGCAAGCAGTGTCGATTCTTCGTGAAGATGTCCCTTTCCATTGGAGTCCCCGCTCATGCGTCGATTGATGTTTTTGTCGAGTTTCTCTCTGTCGGTTCTCTGCTCTGCGGCGATGTTGTCGGCACAGCAGGCGACTCCCGCGTTGGATGCCAAGCAGGCCGACGCGGACTTTGCGTTTCAAGGAGAGTACTCCGGTGCGATTGAAGTCGATGGCCAGTCCACGAAGGTAGGCGTCCAAGTGATCGCACTTGGCGGCGGGAAGTTTCACGCAGTCGGGCATATCGGTGGTCTTCCCGGCGACGGTTGGGACGGGCAAGAAAAGAAGGAGGCCGATGGCGACGTGAGCAACGGCACGCTCACGATCACCGGTCCCGAAGCGACGGTCCTCATCAAAGAGGGCGTCGCCGTCATTCAAACCAACGATGGAGCCAAACTGGGTGAGCTTAAAAAGGTGACTCGCACCAGTTCGACACTCGGCCAGCAGCCGCCTCAAGGAGCGATCGTGCTGTTCGATGGCTCGACGGCCGACAAGTTTGAAGGAGGTAAGCTCGACGGCAACTTGCTCGTGCAAGGCGTGACCAGCAAGCAGAAGTTTCAGAGCTACTCGATGCACATCGAATTCCTGTTGAGCTACATGCCGACGGCCCGTGGACAGGGACGCGGCAACAGCGGCTGCTATGCACAGGGACGTTACGAAGTGCAGATTCTCGACTCGTTCGGTCTCACGGGCGAACACAACGAATGCGGCGGCATCTACAGCATCAAGAAGCCCGACCTGAACATGTGCTTCCCACCGCTGTCATGGCAGACCTACGACATCGACTTCACCGCCGCCAAATACGACGACGCGGGCAAGAAGACGACCGACGCACGATTGACGGTCAAGCACAACGGCGTGGTCATTCACAACAACGTCGCCGCACCGAAGTCCACGACCGCCGCTCCCGTCAGCGAAGGCCCAGAACCGGGACCGATCTATCTGCAAGACCACGGCAACCCGATCCGGTTCCGCAACATTTGGGTCATCGAGAAGTGATTGGTCGAGTGTCTCAAGCTTCAGTCGTACCTGGATGAGCCTCTTCATTTGACGAGGCCCAGCAACTATGGACCGGTGCATCTACAACTGTCCGGTTTGGGGGGCCGGGTGCCGTGAGGCCCCGGACTTTTCGGCGAAGAACCCGGGGTCTTACGGCACCCGGCTCACCTCGATCTTCGGATTGATGCCGCCAGTTGTTCATGTGCTAAACCTCAAGTCTTCAAAGTCGCCATCACCGCTCCGCGTGATGACTACTTTGGCCTGAGGCGGAGCCACA
>JAYTXB010000895.1:0-6469 GCA_043743205.1 Schlesneria sp. | reverse complement strand
GGTCTGGGCGATCCGAAAGCCGTGCTTGTCCGCCAGCTTGCGAGTCAGGTCGTCCGGCCCCACTTGATCGACGTAGATCGAGGCCAGTTTGAGATCGGGACCGACTCCGCCGTCCTGTTGCCAGCCCTCCAGAATCTTGCCGACAAGAACATCGGCATGACTGAACTCGCGATACACGGTGACGACCGCCGCGACGGGGAGCTTGGGTCGCTCGGCAGCTTGAAGCAGGTGAGTACCATTCGTCCACGGCTGACAGAGCGCAGTCGCACTCCCGGCTGCGGCGAGGTTCAAAAACTGGCGGCGGTCAAAAACGTGCGGCATGGTGCGCTGAGCCTCTTGAAAGAATGTGTGTGTCGTCGCTCGCGAGATCACGGCAACAGATCGGCCACTTTGACGGAGGCTTTCGGCTTGGCGAGCGGTTTCACAGTGGCATCGGCCTCGTGGATCGTGACCTCTTCGTAACGAGCGGGCTTGGAACGGAGACGCTTGGGTTGCCGATGAACGATCAACTGTTGGTTCACCAGATCGACGACCCAGTACTCGGGAATGAGCGCTTGCGCGTAGAGCGCCGCCTTGTCTTTCAGATCAAACTTGAGAGTCGAGTCGCTGATCTCGATGACGAGGTCGGCGGTGGTGGGATGGTCGGTCCAGTCGCGCGGCCCACCACGGACAATGGCGAGGTCCGGCTCGGGTTCCGAGATGTCCGAGAGCTTCAATGGAAGCTGATTGCGGAACCAATAGCCACGACCAAACGCGGCCTCAAGAGCGGCTCGTGTGAGATCAATGCCAGCCGCGTGCGGGTGTTTTTGCGGACTCATTTCGATGATGCTCCCTTCGATAAGCTGCACGCGCTGGTTGCGAAAGAATCCCTCGTCGGCGAGTCGGTGGTACTCCGTGCGAGTCCATTGGAGCGTTCTGGGTTCTCCGTTGGACAATCGCGATGCAGACAGTAATCGCGGTTGAGCCGACTTCGGTCGCGGTGGTTTCTTGAGTGTCGTAGTCATTGCATTCCCTTCCATTGTTGCCGCCCAATCTCCACCACGCGCGAGTCGTCCCACACTTCGAGCGGACTGTACCTCGGGTGCTTTGAATCCTTGTACGGGTCGTTGTGCTTGGTGTTGTAGCAGGCGATGAACGCCCAGCGCGGATGCTCGCTCTTGTTTTGATCGGAGCGATGGAGCGTGTTCGCGTGAAAGAAAATCGCCGCACCCGGTTCGAGTTCGCAATAGACGAGTTCGAGTCGCTCCAGCGCGGCGGCCATTCGCTCGGGGTCGGCTCCCGTTTGATCGCCCACCTTGCCGTGATCCATCCGGCCGAGCAGGTGTGACCGTTTGAGAACTTGCAGGCAGCCGTTCTCCTGCGTCGCGCGATCGACCGCGATCATGCAGCTCCCCATGTCGGGGAACAGGCACCCGTTGCTGTACCAGTAGCCGTAATCCTGATGCCACGCCCACGCCCCGCCGACGCGCGCCTCCTTCAAGATCAGCTTGTGATGGTAGTGATAGACTTCGTCGCCCAGCAGTCGCTCCATCGACGAGACAATGCGCCGGCTGCGGACGATCGCGCCGTAGATCGTGTCGTCGGGCAAGTCGTTCCTCACGACGAGCTTCACCGCGCCCCCTTCGCCATCGGCCCGGCTGCCCGCATCGCGTTCGAGGGCCTGATCCGCTTTGGCGATGTTACGCAGCAGTTCGATCTCCTCGGCATCGAGCAGATTCGGAACGACGATGTAACCGTCCTCGTGAAAGCAGGCGATCTGATCTGCGGTGAGTGTCGTCATGAGCGTTCTCAAATGGTTCGGGCTGCCATCCGTGTTGAAAATTGAAGAGGAGACCTTCGGTCGGGCGTTTCGGCGGGGTCAGGAGACCCGCGCCGAACAGGCCTTCAAATTTTTCCGGACAACTGGAGCAGCAAGTGTTCGAGTTGCAAGCGTTCGGGGAGGCGGCTGCCTCCCTTGAGACCGGCTTCGGTTTCGAGGAGGACGTTGAGAATCCGTTCGGCTTTCACTCGACCGATGCGGCGGAGGTAGGCCGAACTGGGACCGACCGCCTGTGGGAAGACGCCCGCGCTGCGGAGGGCCTGATCGAGTGGTTGCGACCGTGACAGATCGGTTGCCTGCGCGAATTTTTTGTAAACGAACGAGATGCCACCGAGCAGCTTCGGTCCCGCTTCCCCCGCCGTCAGCAGTTGATCGAGCGCGTCGATCGCGAAGGCGAGGTCGCCGTCACGCACTGCGTCGGTCATGGCCCACGTCGTTTCGGTTCGCCAACCACCGACGAGTGTCTGCACGTCCTTCGCTTCGATCTTGCTTCCCGCTCCGACATACGAGGCCAGCTTGGACAACTCTTGATCGAGCAACCCCAACTCTTCGCCGACCAGTTCGATCAGCAGGCCAGCGGCATCGCGAGAGAGGGCCTGCTGGTACGTCTCGCGGGCCGTGTCGAGCAGCCACTTGAAGAGTTGCGGTCCCTTCAGCTCAGTGCATTCGACATCAAGGCCCTCCTTCGCGACCAGCTTCGCCAGCCGAGTCGTCTTCGGCCACGTCTTCACGTCGAGGACCAGCACCGATTTCTTCGCGGGCTTCTCGACGTACTTCTCCAGACTCGCGCGGTACTTCGTGACGAATTCGTCTGCCTCCTCGACGACGACCAGCCGGCGGTCGCTCCACATCGAGATCGTTCGCAATTCGTCCGTGACCGATTGCAGATCGGCCTCCTTCCCGACGAATTTCGTCAGCGACGTGTCATCATCGGCGATGACGATTTTCTTCAAAATCGTGAGCACCGCCTGCTTCAAATGCCGCTGCCCGCCCGACATCACGGCGACGGGAGGAACATCGGCGGGAGATTGCTTGAGAAACTCAACGGCGTGCATGGTGTGAATCGTTGTGAAGAACGAATTGAGTCGCAGGACGATTGCGATTAGACCACGCCTCGCGAGCAAACTCCACGACGCCACTTGGGCACCGACACTCACGGCTTGGCGCGCGCGATCTGGTTCTCGCGCCACGCTTGCAGGTAGGCGTGAAAGCCCTCTTGAACGAGGGGGCTTCCCCGTTTGATGGCCCGTTGATTCTCTGCCGATTGCAGTGCCATGCCGGAAGCCTGACAGAGGTGGGCCGCTTGCGATGCCACTTCCGCGTCGTACTTCGACAGACTGGCGATCAACCGCGCGAAGTCGTTCTTGGACGCGGCGAACAGCCGCTCGGCATAGTCCCGTGCCGAGGTCCGCTTGCCGTCGCCATCGGCGTCGATCCAAACGGCTCCGCTGCAACCGATCGTCTGCGACATCCAATCGGGGGAGGTCGGCTGATAGGGCTTCGCCGTTTTCCAATACGGCCCGTCGATGCCGGGACCGGTGGCGATGGCGACCAAGTGCCCATCGTGTCGAAAGGGCGGGACCGACCAATGGCCAACCCATTGCACTCCGGTCGGCAGGTTTGCTTCGGGCGTCTCGGGAATCTTCATCACACTGATCACGTGGCCGTTGAAAAACAGTGTGACTTCGCTGGCGCGAGACCAATGCGGCCCGAGGACTCGCACGTCGATCTCGACATCCTTGTCACCGGGTGAAACGGTCTCGCCCGAGTGATGCTTGCCATTCACCGTGATCTCGGCCAGCAATCCGTAACTGACCATGACTCTCCCCTGCAAGAAACTGTTGACCGCCACATCGACATCGATGGCAAATGGATGGCGATCCGCGCAGCGAATGTACGTTCGCCCCTGACCGACGAAGTGCCGGCCGACATCGTGCGAGTCGCTGCTGCCGACGGGCGTCACGTTCAGCCCGCGATTGAGCAGTCCCATCCAGTCATGAAACAACCGCAGCGGGTCCGATTGAGTGGCTCCCGAGTTGACGACCTCCATCGCGTTGAATCGCAATGGCCAGTCGTCAAGGTTTTCGCCCACGACGGCATTGAAATGTTGAGGCCCAAACGGGCGCACGCCGCTGTGCAGATCGCGGGCGTGGTTCAGGGTGGCGACTTTCACGCCGGGTGTTCGCTGGATGTCGTCGAATAACAGCCGCCAATCGGTCTGCTTGTGATCGACCACCCGTGCGCCAGCCTCTATCGGAAAGATGTTGAAGTGGCCGCGCGGCGTCGTGACTTCATTCCCCATGACCGGAGTGAAGAACTGCCGCACGCCCATCCGCGTAGCGGCCTCTTCGTAGTCGATGTGCTGGTTGTGATCGGTGGCAATCGGCAGCTCGATCCCCTCCCCCGCGAGCGTGATCATCCGCTCGTCAATCGTCGCGTCGCCGTGGCCCGAATGAGTCAACGTGTGGACGTGAGTGTCACAGGCCACGTAGCCCTCGGTCGGAACCTCGCGCCGGATGGCGAGCGTTCTCTTCGCAGCATCGCCCACGCCCAGCGTGACCTCGATCCGCGCGAGCGAATACTCGAAGCCTCGTCCCGCGAAGATCGTGTATCGACCCGAGGGGAGGCCGACTTTCACCGGTCCCCGCGAGTAAACGATCCCCGGCCGAACCGCCTTGAGAGAAGTCCACTCGGTAAATTGTCGCTCGTTCGATTCGACAGCCAACATTTGCAACGAGCCGTTGGAGTCGATCACCGTGATCCGAGAGGGAAGATGATTTGGCGTTCCCGCATCGACGGCTTCGATCTCGATGGTGGCCTCATTGAGTACATGTTGTCGCGGCTGATTGTGGAGCACTATCTGTCCCACACGAATGTCATCCGAGGCCGCTTTGCCTCCGGACGGAGTCTCGATCACCAGCGAGTTGTCGCCATCGACAAGCCCCTGCGCCGGAATGGCGAACGCCACAACCATGTCGTTCTCGTCGATCGTCAGCGTCCCGATTCGCTTCTCATTCAGCACAACATTCCAGGATTGCTTAACGTCCTGCTGCCGAACAAACAGTGTCTGCTCGGCTGCGTTCTGCTTCGCAGCAAACGCCACCTCTAGCCGCTGCCCGTCAGGAGTCTCGGGAAACTCAGACCACTCCAGCTCGGAGCCGCTGCGCAAGTGAAGCAACTTTGGCTCGATGAGCCATCGCGCGGGAGGAGCCTCATCCGCGAACAAGTCGCTGGCAATCAATAACAACAGGCAGCAAACGCGCAGTGCGGTCATGAGGGACTCCAGCGAAGTAGGTTTCGATTCAGCGTAGCCGTGTTGGACGAGAACGACGGTGAAGCGGGCCCAGTTGATCCAATCAGGCTATCGCGCAAACCGGCGGCAGGGGCGAAGGCGTTCGCAGGCCAGAGTGGGCCCCGTTTTTTTGGCGGCTTTTGCAAGGATACTCCGCAGCGACTTTCTCCGCTTGATCTCGAAAGTCGCGCGTCAGCCGGTCAATCGCATCGACCACAGTCACTCGCAATTCGGAGCCGATCCAGCAGAAGCAGTCATCGTTTCTAGTACGACAGCGCACATTTCTTCGGCCCCCCTCAATCCCGAAGACGGGGCGAGGGGACGAGAAACGGCCCAGCGCACGCTTGTAGTGCTCGACCCAAACGCGATTGATACCAATGTGATTGTGAGGCTCGCGGCTGTCGGATGAGGAAGCCTACTGGTCGGCGAGATGTCGTTCGAGGAGCTTGCTCCAAATCGCGTAACCGGTCTCGTTCATGTGCAGTTGGTCCTTGAGGAACAACTCGGCGCGCGGCATCCCGTCGTCACCAAGCATGGCTGTCCAAACATCGACAAAAACTTGGTTGTTACCCCGCGCCACCTCTTCGCGAATGAGACGGTTCGCTTCCAAAGCTTTTTCGCGCAGCTTCCAGCGGCTGGGGCTGGGCTTGATGGAGACGAAGACAATCTTGGTCTCTGGCAGTGCCACGTGAATCTTATCGCGAAAGGCGCGGTAGTCGGCGAACACGGTCTCGGGAGTCTTGCCCGCGTTGAGGTCATTGTCTCCTGCGTAGACCACGACGACGCGCGGCTGGTACGGCATGACGATTCGATCCGCGTACCGCACCGAGTCACCCAACTGCGACCCACCGAAACCACGATTCAAACAGACCAGCTTCGGAAAGCTGACATCGAGCTTCCACATGCGGATGCTGGAACTGCCGACAAACACGTTGGCCTGTTTAGTGGGCAGAGTTTTTTGATCTTGATCCTCGAACGCTTTGATCGAAGGTTCCCAGCGATCAGCATTGGGGAGCTTCGGTGTGTCCTGACCAACAACCGCACTCGACACAACCAGCAGAACCGCGACGGATCGAACAACGACATCGAATCGCAACATGCTCCAACTCCTACAACGACAGACATTGATACGGCAGTGACCGGCACCAAGAATGTCGTTCGCGGCGAGAATTCTCAAACCGACTCACTATCTTTCGCGAAGTCTGCCGATATACTCCCATCCCCCCAACCAAAGGGGCACCCTGACGCGGGGTGGAGCAGCCCGGTAGCTCGCGAGGCTCATAACCTCGAGGTCGTCGGTTCAAATCCGGCCCCCGCCACTCAAAAGTCAGCCGTTCTTCTGAACGGCTGACTTTTTT
>JAYTXB010000894.1:0-6168 GCA_043743205.1 Schlesneria sp. | reverse complement strand
GCCAGTTATGTGCCCAAGGTGTCGCTCGCCGAAGACTTGATCGACACGGTCGAGCGTGTGCTGTCGCTGTCGAAGTCCGAGCGGTCGCAAACGAGATTGAAGAACCGTGTGCGGCGGTCGGTCACGGAATACGAAATCGAAACGGATCGGGACTTGGTCCTCACACTGTCAGTCCATCTGCGGGAGCAGTTTGCCGCGATGAGTTCCTGTACCGCGAAAGACAGCCTACGGACGGGGATCTCACTGGAGGAAGCGCTGCTCAATGCGTTCTATCACGGCAATCTGGAGGTCTCATCGAAGCTGAAGGAGGACGACTGGGAAGCGTATGTGAAGCTCGCCACACAGCGCTGCGGTGAGCTGCCCTATAAGTCGAGACATATCTTCGTGACGAGCAGCATCGCGCGTGACGAAGCCTCGTGGGTGATCCGCGACGAAGGGCCGGGCTTTGACGTTTCCACGCTCCCCGACCCGACCGATCCCGAATACTTGGAGCGACCTCATGGACGCGGGCTAATGCTGATGCGGACGTTTATGGATGAAGTGGTCTACAACCAGAAGGGCAACGAAGTGCGGTTGGTCAAGCGCCGCGCGTGAATCGGTATCGGCAGTGCAAGACCGAGTACGAACTCTTCTGAATGGACTACAACATGGCGGACTCCCCGAAGCGGTTTGCGGTGCAGAACTGGTCGCGCCGGTGGCGAGGCCGTTCGGCGCACGTGACCGAGCAGATTGTGAAATGGTTGCTGCCCCTCGTCGTGGTCGGGACTGGCGTCTTGTTGTGGTTCCTGATTCATCAGGTGGATGCGCTCTACTATGAATTGGCGATGCAGGGAACGTCGCTGCAGGCCAAGACACTGTCCGAGATGCGGCAGTCCTATTCGAGCGAAGTCGTCAACCGCCTGAAGAACTTGGACATTGAGGTGACTCACGACTATGTCGGGAAGCCCAATGCGGTGCCCCTGCCCGCCACACTCATCATGGTTCTTGGTGAGGCCTTGGCAAAGGAACGCCCTGGCTTACATTTGAGATTGCTGAGTGACTACCCCTTCCCGCATCGCACGGCCGGGAGAAAGCTCGACTTGTTTGAGCAAGAGGCAATTCTGAAATTGAGGCAATCGCCGAAGGAGACGTTCGCGCGGTTCGAGGTCTACGAAGACCGTCCCTCACTGCGTCTGGCCGTGGCCGATCGAATGCAACAGTCGTGCGTCGATTGCCACAACTCGCACCCGCAAAGCCCGAAGCGCGACTGGAAGGTCGGCGACGTGCGCGGAATTCTCGAAGTGATTCGGCCGCTCGATGAGCGAGTCGCCGCCACACGTAACTCGCTGATCTACACCATGGGCGGCACGGTCGCGATCTACGGCTTGGGGTTGCTCGGACTGTTGATGCTGGTCCGGCGAGTCAATGACTCCGCGCAACAATTGCGGCAGGCGGAAGCTCGGACTAGATCCATCGTCAACAATGCCGCCGACGGGATCATCACGTTTGACGAAAGCCTGCGGATCGAGGAATTCAACGAAGCAGCTGAAACGATGTTTGGCATCCAAGCGGTCGCAGCCTCGCGCATGGATTTCCTCGCACTGGTTGATGATGACCAGCACCGCCTGCGCGACTTCGTCTTCCACAAACTGTTGCGGGACGACGATAGCAGTTCGGGCATCACCCTTGCGACGGACATCCGCGTCAGCAACAAGTCGCTGTCGTGCGAATTGGTCGGACGCCGCAAAGATGGAACGAGCTTTCCGACCTCACTCTCGATCGGGTCCATTCGCTGGGGCGATCAGATGCGGTTTACGTGCATCTTGCGAGACCTCTCCGATCAGAAACGAACCGAGGCGGCGCTCGAACAAGAACGGTCAGTGATTCAGGAGTTGATGCTCAACTTGACCGAAGCGATCTTCATCTACTTCAAGGACACCGACAGCCGCTTCCTGCGGGTCAACGCGGCATTGGCCCGTAAGCTCACACTGGCCAAACCCGATGACGCGATCGGCAAGAGCGACTTCGACCTCTTCCCCGAGGAATACGCCCGTCAAGCGTTCCGCGACGAATTGGAGATCATGCGAACCGGCGAACCGGCGTTGAGTATTGATGAACTCGCGACTTGGCCAGATGGAACGCAGAGTTGGGTCACGACCACCAAGATGCCGCTCCGCAACCAGAGTGGGGACATCATGGGGACGTTCGGAATCTCACGCGATGTCACCGAGATGGTCTACGTGCGTGAGGAACTGCGCCGGGCGAGCGACAACGCCAATCAAGCCAACCGGGCCAAGAGCGAGTTCCTCGCCAATATGTCGCACGAAATCCGCACCCCCATGAATGGCATCCTCGGCATGACCGAGTTGGCGCTCGACACGAACCTGTCTCCCGAACAACGCGACTACCTGCAGATGGTCAAGTCGTCGTCCGAGCAATTGCTGCACATCATCAACGACATCCTCGATTTCTCCAAGATCGAAGCGGGCAAGATGGAGCTCGACCCGCACCCGTTCCGTCTCCGAGACTCGTTGGGTGAGACCTTACGGGCGCTGGCTCACCGTGCCGACAGCAAGGGCTTGGAACTCGCCGCTCAAATTGCCCCCGCGATCCCCGAGTGCCTGATCGGGGACAGTGGTCGCCTGCGGCAGATCATCGTCAATCTTGTCGGCAACGCGATCAAGTTTACCGAGCAGGGTGAGGTCGTCGTCGAAGTCCGACAGGCCGGAACAGCCGACCTGCTCATGAATCAACCGGGTTCGTCACTGGCGGAAACCGAAGTGCAACGGACGACCGAACCCAGCGGATTTCTGACGCCCTCGGTTGTCGGTTCGGAACCCGCTGCACGCGAGATCGAACTTCAATTCCTCGTGCGCGACACCGGGATCGGCATCCCTCCCGAAAAGATTCAACGCATCTTCAACGAGTTCGAGCAGGCCGATGGCTCGACCACTCGACGCTTCGGGGGAACCGGTTTGGGGCTGGCCATCTCGCGCCGGCTGGTGCAATTGATGCACGGACAGATTTGGGTCGAGAGCCAGCCAGGCCGCGGCAGCGCTTTCTACTTCACAGCCCGCTTCGTGGTTGAGGCCGATCAACAAGCAACGACTCCCGCCAACGTGACGGTTCTCGAAAATCTCCCCGTGCTGGTCGTCGATGACAACGCCACAAACCGCCGGATTCTCGCCGAGATGCTGACCAACTGGCGGATGCGTCCGACGGTCTTGGAAAACGCGCGCGACGCACTGCAGGAAATGATCCGTGCGGCAGACAACGGCGAGCCTTATCAGTTGGTACTGCTCGACTGTCACATGCCCGATGTCGATGGATTCATGCTGGCCGAGCAAATTCGCAACCGTCCCGAATTGTTGAACGCGACCATGATGATGCTGACCTCGGGAGGCCAACTGGGAGACGTGGCTCGTTGTCGCGAACTCGGTATCGCGGGCTATCTCATGAAGCCGATCACGCAATCCGATTTGTTCGACAAGATCGTGCAACTGCTGGATCGCGAAGGGGTCCGCATCGAGCCGAACTTGATGCCCACTCTGCCCGCCCTCGCTTCGGCAACACCCATGCGCGTGCTGGTGGTCGAAGATAGTCTCGTGAACCAGCGACTGGCGGTTCGTTTGCTGGAGAAGCGGGGCCATTCCTCGGCCGTCGCCGGAAACGGTCTCGAAGCGCTGGAGGCACTCGACCGAGGCGAGTTCGACGCCGTACTGATGGATGTTCAGATGCCGCGCATGGGCGGGCTGGAGGCCACCGCGCAGATTCGCCGGCGCGAACGGGGAACCTCACGCCACCTGCCGATCATCGCCATGACGGCCAACGCCATGAAGGGTGATCGCGAAACCTGCCTCGCCGCCGGAATGGACGCTTATCTTTCCACGCCGATTGAAACGGCCGAGCTGTACCGCGTTCTTGAAGCCTACGCCCCGTCGGCGACTCGCTCCTTGGAGTCGCTCCCGCAGGCAACGGACTCCTTCGGTGAGGCCCAGCCGATTAACCTGACCGGCTCTTCCAAGTTTGTTCTCAGTCTGCCAACCGCAGCCTCCCAGCCATCGAGTGTCGCTCAGCCGGATTCCGCCGAGCCGCTCATCAATTGGAGCGCGGCCTTAAAGAGCGCGATGGGTGACGTTGAACTCCTCGACGAATTGATCGGAGTCTTCCTCGACTCGCTGCCGCAGTGGTTGACCGCTCTGCAATCGGCCATCACAGCGCGCGATACGGACACCGCCACGCGCCTGGCTCACACCCTCAAAGGCTCACTCCGCCAGTTCGCGGCGACCGCGACCAGCAGCGCTCAACGCTTGGAAGACGAATGCGGCCAAGCCAACTACACTGCCGCCGACGCCACGATCCACGAAGTGTTGACGGCCTTGGATCAGTTGCGACCCCTGCTGCGAGAGCGATTGAAGAAGACTCCCGAAGCGTGAACGTCGATTCCAAATGAACGGACCTCACGACCGCACGGCCTGTCGCCAGTCGTCTTGGCGGAGGTCGTTGTTACGGTAGAGTTCGATCAGGCGTTCGAGCATGGTGATGTCGCAGCGGAACTGGTCGCCTCGTTCTGTGTCGGCCATGCGGCGCGGGCGGTCCCATTCGCGGACGGCCGTGATGCTGGGGACGATGTCCACGCCGTCTCGCACCGCCGCTTCGACCGACTCGAAGTGATGATGCTTGGCGAGGATCGTGCGATCCGCTTCGAGGACCAGCGTGTAGCCGTGGTCGCCGTAGGCTTCTGAAAAAGCTCCGTCGATGGTGATCGCCTTGCCGCTGCGTTTGATCGGAGATTCGCCCGCCTCGATCCTCACCGGGACGTGGCCGTTGACGATCAAGCCGCGAGCGGGATCGACACCGAACTCGGCGAGCACCTTTTCGCAGAACCACGACTCGTGAATCAGAGCGAAGTACGGATCCTTGGTCTCGTGGTGCGGCGTCTTGTCGGCGATGAAGTCGCGTTCGAGCGTGGCGATGCGGTCCTTGCCGAACAACGGCGAACGAGGGCCGCTCCACAAATACCACAGCAGGTCGAGGTGCTGCTCCTGCCGCTGCTCCATCGCTCGCGCGACGACCCGTTCGATGGCGTCAAACATCGCACGGCCACTGAGTTGTTTCCCTTCGATCGGCATCGGCAGGAATTCGCCCCGCTCATCGCAGGGGACGCAGCCATGGAAGATCAGGTGATCGTCACGCCGCAGATACATCGAGCCGTTGCCGACGATGTACTGCATATGCTCCCACAATTTCTGACTGTGCGTGAACGAATACTTGAGTCGTCCCATGCACTCGCGCTCTTCAGGTGAGAGCGTGTACGGATCGGCGGGATCGATGGTCGGGAGTAACGTGTCTCGCAACGAATACGTCACGCCCTCAATTTCAATCGTACCTTGAGCGTGATCGATCCGATGGAGCAGACGGCGATGCTCCAGTTCCCACTCGGGATGCCGCGCGAGCATCTGACCTTCGAGTTTGAACTGCATGATGGCCGCCGCCTTCTGCATGCGAGCCACGATCAGATCCTCGCGCATCCCGCTGTGCTTCGGCTGGAAGTGCGCGGCCGGATCGTCGGCATAGACGGTTCGGACCAGATGCTCCAGTGGCGTGAGCGGGATGCTGTAACCCTCGTCGAGCTGGCCGAGGCACCTGTATCTCAACGAGACTCGCAAGACGTGACAGATCAGCGCCTCTTGCCCCAGCGTCGCACCGAGCCACGCCATGTCGTGGTTGCCCCAGATGAACGAGACGTTCGGTTGGTCGCGCAGGTAATCGACAACGCGATCTCCGCGCGGGCCGCGATCCCAGCAGTCGCCGCCAATGATCAGTTCGTAGATCGCCAGGTTGCGAATCAGCCGCCCAGTAATGTGAATCAAATGCAGCGCCCGGCCGTGCAGCAACAACTCATCGACAATGGCTTCGACAAACTCGCGACCACGATCGGTGGTCGGCTCGTGCAGCATCTCGGAGAACAGGTCGGCGTACTCGCGGGGAAAGACTTGCATCGCACGCTTCAGACTGTAGCGCGAGGCCAAGACTCGCACCAACTCGAACTGGTGCCTCAGCGTCCGCCGCGCGAAGGTCCGCAATTCCTCACGGTCGGTCAGAGTTTGCTCCAACCGCTGCGTCACTTCGGCCGGATAGAAGATCAACGTCAGGAACTCTTGAAACTGTTTCGGTTCCATCCGCCGC
>JAYTXB010000893.1:0-10368 GCA_043743205.1 Schlesneria sp. | reverse complement strand
GCCGCGGGTCAGATCAACCAACCCGCGGCCTCACGGCACGCGGCTCGCCTGATGAATTTGGGTTCGACTCAATAATCGCCGACCACTTCGCCACCATCGACCGTCGCCAGCTTCTTCAACACGGCGGGATCGGTCTGCGCGGAGAGGAACCTCACCGAGCCATCGGCCAGCAGGACTTGAGTCCCTCCCGCATGGTACGACGACAACCAGCCCGCCGAATGTCCCGGCGCGTTGCCTTTGAGATTGATGCCGGTCGGTTGGACACTGACATCCACATCGCGCGGCTCGGTCCAGACGATCTGAGAACCGCAGGCTTCGACAACGAGCAGCGTGTTGCTCGTCCCATCGGCGATTTCCCGGATCTGCGTCCCCTTCGGATTCGCGCCCACCGTGTGCGGCCCCGTCGGCATCGAGTACGCCGTGAACCAGCGGCCCTGAGCGTCTTGCTGGACATGGTTTGAAGGGCAGCGATAGTGCTCCATCATTCGAGTTGCCAACTTTAAGTTGGATTCGGCGTCCCATGCTGCGCGCGGGTCGTATTTTTCCAACGGAACCGGACCGCCGAGAAAAGGCAGCAGAGCCACGCGCCAAGAAATTGCCGGATCACCCGCCGCCGAAGCGGGGAAGTGGCTCCAAGTCTCATGATAGTTGTGCATCGCGAGACCGATCTGCATCAGCATGTTCTTGCACTGCGTACGGCGTCCATGTTCCCGCGTTGGCCCGACGGGAGGTAACACCAGAGCGAGGCAGACCGCGATCCCAAGCAACGAACCAATGATTTCGCCCCAGCGACGTTCCAAATACAACTTGATGAAGGCCAGCGACGCTCCGGCAATCGAAACACTGACCACTGCTGTTGCGAGCGGCAGCACCCACGCGTTGTCATCGTAGATGGGAGGCCGACACATTCCCGCATCCACCAGACAACTGCCCACAAAAGCGATCCCTCCCCACCAGAGGATGTCAATTGGCATGACGGTCTTCCGCCATCGAACTTTGGTGACCAGCCACCCCAGGGCGGCGAGCGTCCATCCAAGACAGAGCCATCTCGCGGCGAGAACTCGCACGTATTCAGGCGGCGGCGGGGGAAACGGGAACTCCATCGGTGACTCCTTCATGCGGTGGCTGACTCAGTAGTCCCCAATCTCTTCACCGCCATCGACCGTCGCCAGCTTCTTGAGCAACGCCGGATCGGTCTGCGTGGACAGGAACCTCACCGAGCCATCGGCCAGCAGGACTTGAGTCCCTCCCGCATGGTACGACGACAACCAGCCCGCCGAATGTCCCGGCGTGTTCCCTTTGAGATTGATGCCGGTCGGTTGGACTCCGACATCCACATCGCGCGGCTCGGTCCAGACAATCTGAGCACCGCAGGCTTCGACAACGAGCAGCGTATTGCTCGTGCCATCGGTGATGCCCTTGATCGTCATCCCCGTTGGAGATGCTCCCACCGTGCGCCGCCCGGTCGGCATCGAGTACGCCGTGAACCAGCGGTCTTGAGCATCTTTGGGCCTCGAATTTGAGGGACAGCGATACAGGTTCAACATGACGTGAGCAACCTTGTCGTTCGGCGCGACATCCCATGCCGCGCGTTGGTCGTAGTCAGCGAACAATGCTGCTTGATCAACATAAGGCAGAATTGAAACCCGCCACGAGACGGGTGGATTGCCTCGTATGGCGGACGCAAAGACGCTGAAGTCGTCATGATAGTTGTGCATCGCAAGCCCGATTTGTTTGAGATTGTTCCGGCACTGTGATCGTTTTGCCGCAGTCCTCGCGCGCCCTACTTCAGGTATCAGTGCGTACAACATGCCAACCAGAACGAACGTGACTCCCATCGCTCCCAAGAACCTCTGTCCACCGACCGGCCATTTCGTGAGAATTGTCTCGCACAGTCCTGCAATGGCAACGGACTGGACTGCAACGCCCAGCGGTAACAACCAATCATTCCGCAGGTAAGGTCCATGACCTAGCAGAGTCAGCAGTCCTCCAATCAAAGCCAAGCCAACCCACCATGCCATATCAGACATTCTCACTCGCTTTGGGTCACGAACTCGATGTGCGAGCCGGACGAACCCTGCAAGTATCACGACGAGCAATAACCATCTCGCAACGACGACTCGCAGATACTCAGGCGGCAGCGGGGGAAACGGGTAGTCCACTGCAGGCTCCTCTCACGCGATCACGCCCTCAACCACGTTGCCAAACACATCCGTCAGGCGTTCGTGGTCGAGGCTCATCACGGAATGCTACTGTCGTGACAGATGGCCTTGGTATCCTGACCACCTGAACGAACCACAATCTTGGGAGCGAACGAAATGACTGTCGCACTGAATGTTGATGAGAGCCTTGTCGAAGAAGCTCGGCACGCCGGCCGTCACGCGACCGCCGAGGATGCCGTTTCGCAAGCGTTGACCGAGTACGTCCGCCGCCACAAGCGCCAGCGGATCGTCGAGTTGTTCGGGACCGTCGAGTACGACGAAGGCTTTGACTACAAAGCGGCGCGGGCTAGGAAGCAGCCATGAATGTGCTGGTCGATACGTGTGTCTGGACACTTGCGTTGAGACGACGACGTTCCGGTCTGACGACTGGTGAGCGTGCAATGCTGCTCGAACTCACGGAACTGATTCGCGATGACCGCGCTGTGCTGATTGGTCCGGTGCGGCAAGAACTGTTGTCCGGACTTCGCCAAGAAGCCGAGTTTGATCGGCTCCGCGAACGGCTGAACGACTTCGAGGATGTGGCCATCGAAACCGCCGACTACGAAGAGGCCGCTCGCTGTCACAACCGTTGCCGCGCCGGTGGCATTGCAGGTTCATCGATCGACTTCCTGATCTGCGCTGTCGCACTGCGTCATGGGTTCAGTCTGTTCACGGTCGATGAGGACTTTGGTCGGTACGCTCAACACCTTCCGCTGGACTTGCATCAACTCAGCGGAACCGAATAGCCGCGCATCGCATCCTCACGCAATCACACCTTCCACCACGTTCCCGAACACATCCGTCAGGCGTTCATTTCGGCCTTGGTGGAAATACGTCAGGCGTTCGTGGTCGATGCCCAGCAGGTGCAGGATCGTGGCGTGCAGGTCGTGGAGATGGACTTTGTCCTTCACCGCCTCGAAGCCGAAGTCGTCGGTTTCGCCGTAGGAGGTGCCGCCCTTCGCGCCGCCTCCGGCCAGCCACATGCTGAAGCCGTAGGGATTGTGGTTGCGGCCCGGTTCGCCCTTGCCCTCGCTGAACGGCATGCGGCCGAACTCGCCGCCCCACACGACGAGCGTTTCATCCAACAGGCCGCGTTGTTCGAGGTCCGTGAGCAGGCCCGCGATCGGCAGATCGACCTCGCCCGCGTGTTGGCCGTGGTTGGTCTCGATGCTCTTGTGAGCGTCCCACGTCTCTTCGAGATGCCCGCCGCCCGAGTAAAGCTGCACGAACCGCACGCCCCGTTCGATCAATCGCCGGGCGACGAGGCAGTTGCGACCGAACTCATCCGTCGGCTGCCGGCCCACGCCGTACATGTCCTGCGTGGCCTTGGTCTCCTGCGACAGATCGACCGCCTCGGGAGCTTCGGCCTGCATCCGGAAGGCCAGCTCGTAGGAGTTGATTCGACCGGCGAGATCGCTTCCGCCGGGCCGCGCCGCCAGATGCTCATCGTTCAACTTGGCGAGCAGATCGAGTTGCGAGCGTTGGGCCGCGCGGTCGATGTACTCCGGTCCGCGCAGATCCAAGATCGGATCGCCGACCGGACGAAAGAGCGTCCCCTGATAAGACGACGGCATGAACCCATTCGACCAGTTTGGCTGACCGCTGATCGGGCCGCCGCGCTTGTCGAGGATGACGACATAGCCCGGCAGGTTCTGGTTCTCGGTCCCCAATCCGTACACGGCCCAACTGCCGAGTGACGGTCGGCCGATGATCGTCTTCCCCGTATTCATCGCCACCAGCGCCGAACCGTGAGCGTGACTGTCCGTGTGACACGACCGAATCACCGCCAGCTTGTCGGCATGCCCGCGCACGTTCTCGAAGAAGTCCGAGATCATCAGCCCGCTGTTGCCACCCGGTCGGAACGGTCGAAAAGAAGGAGTGAGAAACCCGACCTTGCGGCCTCCCGAATTGGTGAATTTCTTGCCCTCGGGCAGCGGCTGTCCGGCGAGCCGTTGCAACTCGGGCTTGTAGTCAAACGTATCGACCT
Source organism: Schlesneria sp. (assembly GCA_043743205.1). GTDB lineage: Bacteria > Planctomycetota > Planctomycetia > Planctomycetales > Planctomycetaceae > Schlesneria. The sequence continues at coordinate 6,180 of JAYTXB010000893.1, read as the reverse complement.
GACTCGGCGCACCGTTCATCATCAAGAAGATCACGCTCTTCGCGCGACCAAACGCATGTGCGGCCTTCGGCGCGAGCGGGTTCGCGCCACCAACCGACTCCTTCGCCAAGCCGTGCCGCTCGAAGAACCCATCTCCCGACAACAGCCCCGTCAGCGCGAGGCCGGTGAACCCGGCTCCCATCTCCCACACAAACTCACGGCGCGTCTGACGGCAGGGGAATTGATTGGTCATGTTGCGTCTCTCAAGCTCAAGGGAGAAGAGTTTGAACCACGAATCTCACGAATGGCACGAATCAGGCAAAGGCAAAATGGAAAGATCACTGGTATGCAGTTCGTGCCAAAGTGCGAGTCGTCGGTTCTCCTCTTCATTCGTGATATTCGTGTGATTCGTGGTTGGCTGTTGTCTTGGTCAATCGACATACGCGAACTCGTTCGTGTTCAGCAGCACGTGGCAGAGCGAGGCGAGGGGGCGCGTGTTGTCTCCGGGCCAGCGCAGGCGTTGTCGAGCTAGGTGGTCTCGGGCGGCGGCGGCTTCGGTCGGTGACGGCTCACGCCCGAGAGCGAACTGCCATGCGAGGCGGATGCGATCGTCAGTGGCATTCGCGTGGTAACCCTTTCCGGTCCCCTCGCCCCCGTCTTCGGGGGAGAGGGTTAGGGTGAGGGGGCTTCGGCTTTGAGAGTTGTCTGCTCGATTGGGAGGAAGTGTGGAGTCGTTCGTGTTTGATGATGCCGCTCGTTCATTCGCCCCCCTCACCCTAGCCCTCTCCCCCCGAAGACGTGGGGCGAGGGGACCGGAGGAAGACTCAAGAGAAGAAAGAATTCGAGCGGCCAGCGCCGTGCTGCATTCGTGAGAGAACGCGTTGTTCAGCAGCGCGAGAGCTTGCGGGGCGACGGTCGAGACCGGGCGCTGGCCGCAGGGAAGGGTGGTGTCTCCGAAATCGAAGGTCGTCATCATCGGAGGCAACAGGCTGCGCGCACTGAAAGAGTAGAGCGACCGCCGCCGTTGTTCATTCGCAGGCGACGGCTTCCAGGCGTCTCCCTTACGAGACAAGCCTTCGAGAGCCTCGGCCTGAATCGTCGGCTTGAAGCCCGGCCCGGCCAGGCGCGTGTCGAGGTCATCTCCGACGAACAGCATTCGGTCGCGAAGAGACTCCGCATCGAGTCGTCTCCGCTCGGCATGCCACCACAGATGATTGGCCGCATCCCGCGCGAGGTACTCGTCCTGCTTCGGGTGGAGCGAGGCTTGGCGGTACGTCGCGCTGGTGACGAGTTGGCGATGCAGGCGTTTGAGTGACTCAGGACTCGTCGCTTCTGCCGCCAGCCAATCGAGCAACTCCGGATGCGTCGGCTTGTCACCGGTGAAACCGAAGTTGTCGGGAAACCTCACGAGGCCGTTGCCGAAGTGATGCGTCCACAGCCGATTCACGATCACTCGCCACGTCAGCGGGTTGTCGGGGTGAGCGATCCAATGCGCGAGTTGTGTGCGACGGAGAGAGGCCAATGGCGGCTTTGACTTTGTCCCCTCGCCCCCGCCAGTCTTTAACAATGAACACTGGGGGGAGAGGGTTAGGGTGAGGGGGCTTCGGCTTTGGTCTTTGTCATCTCGATCAGTAGAAAGAATTGAGTCTTTCTTGTTCGACGAGGCCGTTCGTTCATCCGCCCCCCTCACCCTAGCCCTCTCCCCCCCAAGGCGGGAGGAGAGGGGAGCAAGAAACGACATCGCTGCCGGTTCGATGACTTCGCGCGGCTGCTTCGGTTCGCCTTTGCGCAACAGGTGGATCGGCGGGGCAGGGCGGATGTCAGTCCAGGCGAGGATGTCGGGAGTGATCGGCTTGTTGGAGGGAGCGACTGCCGACGGGGGCGAGCCGAGTGCGGCTTGCAGTTCTTCAACCGAGGGGCCGCCGAGGAGTTCGCGGCCGCGCTGTTCGACGGCACCGGGCCAGAAGGCGGCCGCCATGCGGTAGTAGTCGGCCTGCTGGATCGGGTCGAACTTGTGATCGTGACACCGCGCACATTTCACCGTGTAGCCGAGGAACGCCGTCGAGGTCGTGCCGACCAAATCTTCGAGTCGGTCGTACTTGTACTCTTCGGCGTCGTTCGGCTCGTCGTTCCAAGTGCCGAGCCGCAGGAAGCCGGTCGCGATGAGTGTGTCTTCATTCCGGTCGGGCATCTCGTCGCCAGCCAGTTGCTCGATGATGAACCGCGAGTACGGCAGGTCTTCGTTGAGTGCGCGCACGACCCAGTCGCGATACTTCCATGCGCCGGGCTTCTCTTGGTCTCGTTCGTAGCCGCACGTGTCGGCATAGCGGACGAGATCGAGCCAGTGCCTCGCCCAGCGTTCGCCGAAGTGAGGCGACGCGAGCAGCCGATCGACCAACCGTTCGTAAGCATCGGGAGCTTGGTCGCTGAAGAACGCCTCGATCTCATCAAACGTCGGCGGTAATCCAAGCAGATCGAACGAAACTCGCTTGATGAGCGTGCGACGATCCGCAGGCGGAGCCGGTTCCATGTCGTTCGCGTGCAGTTGCGAGACGATGAAGGCGTCAACGGGGTTTGCCGCTCTGGTCCCCTCGCCCCCCGCCTTGGGGGGGAGAGGGTTAGGGTGAGGGGGGCTGAGTGTGGACGAAGCCTGTGGTTGTTGAAGATCAGTTTTGCGGCCTTCCTGCTTGTCATTGAAAGTCCTTTCAACGTTCGGCCCCCTCACCCTAGCCCTCTCCCCTGAAGACGGGGGAGAGGGGACAAAAGGCCGCTTCACCGGTTGCAGTGACCACCAGTCTCGACCAGCTCGAACCTCGTTGGTCGATTCAAACAGGTCGAGCTTCCGACTATCGGGCCATTCGGCTCCGGAAGTGATCCAGTCTCGCAGCGCGGTGATCTCCCCGTCCGAAAGTTTCTGTGAATGGCCTCGTTTGGCGGGCGGCATCTCACCGGCGGTGACTCGCGCGAGTAGCAGGCTCGTCGCGACATCACGCGGGGCGAGGGCCGGGCCGCTCTCACCGCCGCGCAGTGCGGACGCGCGCGTCGTCAGCGTGAGCTTGCCGGAAGGCTCGGTCTCACCGTGACATTCGAGGCACCGTTTGATGAGGATCGGTGCGATGCGGGACTCGAACGACGTAATCGCGGTGTCGGCCGCGTGCAATCGAGCTGCGGGCGAGGTCACAACGACCACGATGAGGCTGAGAAATGAGACCAGCAGACGGAACATAGCCGCTCCCCCAAGACGAGTGAGTCCGTTCGTTCAGAGAAACCTGCGAACGAACGCATGGTGGCAGAGGCGAGGAGCGTTGTGAACCGTCGATGTCCGGTTCTAGTCGAGGACGATGTGTGAAGTCCTCGGAACACAGCTTTCTTCGGCGTAAGATGGTGCGTTCTGAAGACTTCACGCACCCGACATTCACGAAGAGGAGACCGGCGGTCGGGCGTTTCGGCGGGGTCAGGAGACCCGCGCCGAACGCAGTCACACAGGCTATCGCATCGCCTACTGTAGTCTTGTCGGCAGAGCGACGGGGCTACGGTAGGGCAGGGCGACTACGGTAGGGCGTCACTCTTCCGACTGATAGATGCGTAGGAAGCGGTAATAGACTTCGAGGCTCATCGTGCTGAGGGCGGTCGAGTAGAGACGACCGCCGATGCCGGCCCACTTTCCGTTCGGATCCCAGCTTCCGGCTTGAGAGCCGCTGGTCCGTTGCAGGCCGACGAGCGTATCGCGCAGTGAGGCGTTCCATTCTTCCCACGGTTCGCCGTCGTGTTGGAACATCGCGAGTGTGCCGTAGTACCAGCAGTACTCGTCGTACATGGCCAGTCGCGGCAGGTTCTGTCTCAAGTAGCCGACCGCTTCTTGCGAGGCTGCGTCGCTCTGGCGAACGTTGAACATCTGGCGACAGAAGAGGGCCTCGGCAGTCATCGCGGGAGTCGGCTTCTCGTTCAGCTTATAGCCCGCCAGTCCACCGCGATTGCCGAGCGCGCGAGCTTGGAGGAACTTGGTCATGCCGCGTCGAGTCTCTTCCGAAACGGGGATGCCTGCGTTCACCGCGCTCTTCAGGGCCATGAGCTGCCAGCCGAACATGCTCATGTCGGACTCACCTCCTTTGCCATAGCGCCAGCCACCGTCTTCGTTCTGCATGGCGGAGATCAGCTTGACGCCGCCGCGCACGGCATCGCGCAGTTCGGGGAAGGCGTTCGCGTCGCTCTGCATTCCGTACGCTTCGCCCAGCGCGAACGCGGCGATGGCGTGACAGTACATCATGTCGTACCGAGTCGCTCGGCCACCGAGATACCCGTTGGACTGCTGCTGACTGATGAGCCAGTCGATCGCGCGGCGGACGTTGGTCGAGTATTGTCCCTCTTCATGCGTGTAGCCCGCGCCGAGGAACGACAGGATCACCAACCCGGTGACTCCGGTGTCGGCATAGATGCCGCCATCGAGCCGGTCTTGTCCCTGCGGATCCTTCTTCGACAGCCCGCCTCCCTGACGTGCCGATGACCAGCGGCCGTCAGCCTCTTGCATGTCGGCCATCCAGCGCAGGCTCATTTCGACGGCCCGTTCGGACGCTTCGGAGCCACCGTTTTTGAGAGCGATCGCACGGCGCTGTTCGATGCGGCGGGCACGGTACGTTTCGGGAGCGCGCGGCGCAGCACGGGCACTGATCGACGGCGTGTTCGGACGCTTGAACTCTTGCTTCGGAGCATCGCCCGGCGTGTCTCCACCCAGCGATCCTTGGGACGCGACGAGACTCCCTTCGGGGGTGAGCGGCCTCGCGGGAATGGGTCGAGTCGCGCCCGACGGGTTCGGATCGAACTCGGGATCGTTGGCCGTCCGATTCCCCGCGCGAGAGAACTTTCCGTTCTGACGATCACCCGGCTTTGAGTTCGAGAGCGAGGTGGGGCTGCTCCCCGTCTCACCGATATCCGCAGGAACTGGACTCGGCGTGCTGCGTCGGCGGATCGCTTCGGCAGGCAGGCCAACCGGTTTGGGAAGGCTCGCGTCGGAAACGACATCCGTGGGGAGCGTGACGACCGTACCGTCCTCCATGAAAGGTGCCATCCGTTCGGAGGCTCCGCGCTGCGGTTCGACACGCGCCAGAGAATTGGCGGCAGAACTGTCGCGACGAATCGCCTGTCGCGCGGCCAACGTGGCAGAACTCGCTTCGGGTCGAGCCTGCACGATCGGCTGCTCAATGGAGACCGACGGCAGCGCCGACTTGCGTGTGAGGGTTTGACTGTCGTTGGCAGGCTGTTGAGTCGGCGGGGCAGGGGGTTCCTCGGGACGCGACGCGAGATCGGGAACATCCGGCAGAACGGTCTGCTCGGGGGGAGCTAGTTCGACGACAGGTTGCTCGACGGGAGACGGCTCTTGATCGGGCCGCTCGATGCGCGACATCACTCGCTCTGTTCGCTCGACCGACTTCTGCCAGACAGGCGTCCGATCTGTTCCAGCCTCGGGCGACACATCCTCTTTTCCGAAGAGTGTGATCTTCACGCGGGGCAACTCGGGATCGCCTTGGACCACAACGGCCGGAGCATACGAGTGGACGACGGTGGCCCAGCCCAAGCCAAGACAACAGTGAACGACCAACGACAGGAAGAACGACTTCGCGGTCGTGTTGGCATCGCCATAGCGCGTGCCAAGCATCGTCAGCAGTTGCACGGTCGCGAAGACCGAACACGCAATGAGCGCCGCCTTGAGCATCAGACCACTGGCCGTCCAGTCGTTGATGTTGTTCGACAGCAGTTCCAGCAAATGGGAGAGCGAAGTTGGCATCGGAGTCACCGCTGTTTCGGAAGATGCGCCACGGAAATGTTGCGGACTCCCGCCTGCTTACAAGCCGAGAACGCGTCCATCACCATCTGATACTCACAACGACCGTCGCCACGAATCACGACGGCTTGGTTGGGAAAGGTCGCCAGCGCCGCTTGCAACAACGGGCCAATGGTCTCCGCCGTCTGAGGCTTGCCGTTCACTTGCATTCGCCCATCGACCGCCACGTTGATGACGATCTCATCCGGTTGTCCCGTGAGAACCGCGTTGTCGGAAACGGTGGGAACTTGAATCTCCGTCTGACGCTCGTTCTGCGAGAACGACGTCGAGACCATGAAGAACATCACGATGGTGAGGATGATGTCCAACAACGACGTGATGTTGAGACTCGGCTCTTCCACTGGCGAAGTTTTGAGAGGCAT
>JAYTXB010000892.1:0-4695 GCA_043743205.1 Schlesneria sp. | reverse complement strand
GCGCCCACGAAGCCGAAACGGAGCGTCTTCCTCTACATCCCCAACGGCGTGAACACGCTCACTTGGCAGATCGAACAAGCCGGGGCGAACTTTGAATTCAGCAAGCCGCTGCAATCTCTGGAACGACACCGCGCCGACGTCACACCGATCAGCGGCCTGCATCACCCGATGGTGCTCGGCAAGCACCACAACTGCGACAAGGTGTGGCTGACCGGCGCGAACGTTCCCGGCGATGGCGGGGCGTTTCGCAATACGGTCTCGGCCGACCAACTCATGGCTGAGGTGCAGGGGCCGTCCACACGGTTTGCGTCCTTGGAACTCGCCATCGAGGGCCATTCGCTGGCTTGGTCGCGTGACGGAATTCAAATTCCCGCCGAGCACAATACGCGAAACATTTTCAACCTGCTCTTCGGCGTCGAGAAGGAGAGTAAGAGCGCGATCAGCCGCCGACTCAGCCGTCGCGGCAGCATCCTGGATGTCGTCGCGGACGACGCCAAGCGAGTGACCCAGAAGCTCGGCAGCGAGGACCGCACGAAGCTTGACGAGTATCTCACGGCGGTTCGCCAGGTCGAAGTTCGCACCGAGCGAGCCGAATCTTGGTTGAACATTCCCAAGCCGAAGATTGACCCCTCCGACGAAGCCCGCCTGACTCGCAAATTGGATATGACTCAGGTCCGAGAATACTACCGTCTGTTTTATGACCTCATGGTGTTGGCTCTGCGAACGGACTCGACTCGTGTCATCACCTGCATGATTTGCAGCGAGTCGAACGGAGGAGCGATCCCGGACATCGGCATTTCACAGACGCGCCACGGACTGTCGCATCACAACGGCGATCCCGAACAACTGCGTCGCCTGACCGAGACCGACACGTTCCTCATCGAACAGTTCAGCTACTTCCTCGATCAACTCAAGGCGCATCAGGAAGACGGTCGCCCGCTGCTGGACACGACCCAAGTGCTCTGGGGCAGCGGCATGGCGTACGGACACAGTCACGGCAACGCCAACCTTCCCACGCTTCTCGCGGGAGGAAAAGCACTGGGCTACAAGCACGGCCAGCATGTGGATTTCAACCTGCCCAAAATCGGTCAGTACAACGTCGCCGACGCCAATGCCCACTATCGCATTTGCTCGCGTCCGGTGGACGGCGACGCGCGGCTCAGCAATCTGCTCCTCACGATGCTGCAACGCGTTGATGTGGAGACCGAACAGTTTCAGGACAGCCTCGGCAGCATTTCAAAAATCGTCTGATTGTTTGGCAAATTAGCCGCAGGGCGCTAGCCCCGGTTGTCGCGGCACAAACCGGACGATAGCGCGTTCCGGCTGATGAGATGTAATTCCCTCGCGCATCGAACCGGGGCTAGCGCCCTGCGGCTAATTGCCTCATACCTTCCACGAGCGTTCCACCATGAACTCCGATGACCCGATCGCGTTCTTCATCACTTGGACCGTGTATGGCACGCATCTTCAGGGAGACGAACGTGGTTGGCGTCAACGACGGCACGGCGAACAGGAACCTCAACCGCAACTGGTGCAGTGGCATCGAGACCGCCTGACTCATCCCGTGATCTTGCTAACTCCTGAGCAACGGCTGATCGTCGGACCGGAATGCCAACGACACTGCGATCATCGAGGTTGGCGATTGTGGGCAGTCAATGCCCGATCGAATCATGTGCATGTCGTCGTGACGGCCCTCGGGTATTCCGGAACAGTCGTCCGCGATCAATTGAAGGCGAATTGCACGCGCGGGATACGCGAGCAATGGGCGGTGTTCTGCGGCCGCCCCGTATGGAGTGTTGGCGGCGATTGGGAATGCATCAACAAGGAAGAGGATCTAGTAACTGTGTGCGAGTATGTACTCGAAGCACAGGACCGGATGGAGTTCAAACAGCAACGACAAACGATGGATCAGAACGGCCGGACGAAACCCGGCCTGTAAAGATCATCCGGTACGCGCTAGCGTCCGGTTCATGTGGTTCGTCCAGTTCGTGCAATGACAACCGGGGCTAGCGCCCTGCGGCTAATTTTTGAATTCACACCATGCCAAACAAGACGCTTCTGCTTTTCACCTACCTCTGCTTCTCCGTCGCGTGCTTGCAGGCGGCAGACGCGCCGAAGTTTCGCACGGACGACAATCCCGACAAATCTTTGCCGTGGTTTCCGCTCGTCGATGGCAAGTTTCCGCCGGAGAACTCGGCACACGCGATTTCCGGTGAACTCATTCAAGTGGACCACTTGGAACGCCGGTTTCATCTGCGCGTCGATCGCAGCGACAGTCAGGACCGAGGCGTCTTTGATCTTCCGCTAGACAGCGCGATGCTGCCCTATGGTTCGATCTATTACCACGGTGCTCCGGCCGCCTTGCAAGACATTCCGTTGGGCACGCACTTGCATGGATTGTTCTACTTGAAGGCTGCGGATGATAAGACACCGCCGCCGACAACCGCCTATCGCCGAGTCACCCCGGACGTTGCCTTCAAACGCTGCTTCCGATTGGAAGATGAATTCAGCTACCACGCCCGACAGAAGCAGATTTGGAAGATTGATGCCGTCAACTTGGCCGAAAAGAAAATCACCGTCACGCTGCAACGTGATGGCGCTGCCGTCGGCAAACCCAAGCTGTTCGACTTGCTCTCGAGCACTCGCGTGTTGACTGGGAATGGATTCGGAACTCTGGAGTCGTTGGAGGTCGGCCAGACCGTGCAGTTCAACATCACTTGGGCCACGCTCTATGGCCCCGGCCGAATTCTGGAGATCTGGCTCGACGAACCGAGTCGCCAATTGGCGACGGCCCAACAATTAGAACGTCACCGCAACCACGTTCGCGAACGTGGACTGCCAGGCTGGATCGATGCTGTCGATGACGAGCCGCAGATCGTCACGATGACGTTTTTCGGTGGAGTCGATCCGCAGCTCTTCACCGAGCTGACAGGCATCAATGAGGAACCACACAGTTGGCCATTCTCCAAGAAGGAGGATGACCCCAAAGCTCCGAAAGGGGGCATCGCAGTGGCTCGGGAATGCCTCATGACGTATGACCCAGTCAACGATCGCAAGGGAGGCAACATCTTGGCGATCGGCAAGGTGCCGCTCGAACCCGGCAGCAGCGGCGTGCAGATCAAAGTGAAATGCTGCATGCTCTTGGAAGGCCATCGCCCCGGCCGAATCGTCCGCTTCTATCCCGCCACTTGGAAAGTCAACGCGCTGCCTCACGAAGAACAGTTCCACGGGCGAGAATGACTCACCAACTCACTCTGTCAGGGAGAAAAGAAAATGCCTGAGATCAACAGTACGAATCGTCGCGACTTCCTCGTTCGTTCGGCGGCGGTTCTGGGAGCGGCTGCCCTACCAACATTCGTCCCAGGCAGCGCGCTGGGGCTTGAGCCGAATAAGGCTGCGGCCAGCGAGCGGATTACGCTGGGAGTGATCGGCATTGGACCGCGCTGCAAGTACGTGTTGGGTGGAATACTCCCGATGGCCGACGTGCAGTGCGTGGCAATCGCCGACGTGCAGGCTTCGCGGCGCGACGCCGGCAAGGAGTTCGTCGATAAGCACTATGGCAACCAGGATCTCAAGCTCTACCGCGACTTCCGCGAGATCCTCGATCGCAAAGATATCGACGCCGTCTTGATTGCGACCGGTGATCGCTGGCACGGAGCCGCCTCGATCATGGCGGCCGAAGCGGGCAAGGATGTCTACAGCGAGAAGCCCTGCGGCATCACCATCGACATCTGCAAGGCGCTCGCCGACACCATCAAGAAAACCAATCGAGTTTTCCAAGCGGGCACCCAACGCCGCAGCGTTCCCAACTTCATCGAGGCGGTGAAGCTCGCTCAGTCCGGGAAGCTCGGAAAGATTCATACGCTGTATGCTCCGGTCTATGTGCCGACCCTCGGCAACGACTGGCTGCCGCCCGAACCGACACCGGCGCGCGATGTGTGTGATTGGAACTTGTGGCTCGGCCCCGCACCGTGGCGTCCTTACAACGCGAAGTACGTCAGCGGCGGTTGGCGCGGCATTTACGACTTCGACTCGGGAGCGCGGCTGCTCGACTGGGGCGCACACACCGTTGACCTGTGCCAGTGGGCCATCAACGCCGACAACACCTCGCCCACCGAGTTCGAGCCGAACCCAACCAACGTCACCTGCCGCTACGAGAGCGGCGTGAAGTTGGTCATCGACTTCCTCAAAGAACCCTTCGGCAATCGCGGCCCGAACTGGAACACGAAGCTCGGTACTTGTCCGATCCGCTTCGTTGGTGATGAAGGCTCCGTCGAAACCGGCGACAACGGCGGCATGGATCTGACTCCCGAATCTCTGCAAAAGGAAGTCTCTGAAACCGCCAAGCTCGCCAAGGGACTCGACGCCTCGATCCACGCTCGCAACTTCTTCGACTGCGTGAAGTCGCGCGCCAAGCCCATCGCCAACGCCGAGGTCATGCGTCGTTCGCACACCGTCTGCCACGCAGCGGCGATCGCCTGGATTCTCAACCGCAAGCTGTCGTGGGATCCGATCAAAGAAGTCTTCATCGACCCCGCTGGCGGCCTCGACGAAGAAGCCAACAGCCTCCGCAACCGCCCGGCCCGCAACCCGTTCGCCTGAGCACTTGTCGTGGATTCATCTCTCTCGGCTCAGAACAGAGAATATGTCATGAAGTCCAGAATGATCGCGTTCCGAGTTGCCTCGATGGTTGCG
>JAYTXB010000891.1:0-3231 GCA_043743205.1 Schlesneria sp. | reverse complement strand
CAACACTTGCTCGCCATAATGCTTGTGAGCATCCCGAATCTGCATCAACACGGCCATCAGCCAAAACCCCTCGACAAGAATGATCGAACGCGGGGCGGGATTGTAGCGGGAGGTCGGCGAGTTGTGGACTCGCGCCGGGAGGGCCGTTTCAGACCGGGATCAGTTGTTCATGGGGGGTCGCTGATTTCTTTTCCCGCTTCCGCCCGTCTTCGGGGGGAGAGGGAACAACTGACGACCGCCAAGGCACGATTGTGCGGCGTCAAACTCCTGAGAGGCAGTGACTCCTGACGCTGGACCGCTCGTTCACGGTGCGGTCGGCGCGTTGCGGTAGTCGAGCGGCGGCTTTTGATTGGGCAGGAGCAGTGGCTCGTACTTTCTTCCGCTGAGTCGTTTCGTGTGTTCGGCCTTGGCGGCGGCGAGAGTGCCGGGTTGCTGGAACAAATCCCACGCGCTGGCGGCCATCGTGCGGGCGGCGAGTTGCATCCCCTTGCGTCCGATGTTCGTTCCTCCGGCGGCGACCGCTTGCCACGAATGGGCGCTCGTGCCGGGGACGTAACAGGCCGTCGTGAAGCCCGCCGTCGGGACGACCCACGAGACATCGCCGACATCCGTGGAACCCTTGCCCACCTCGCCGCTCGTCTCGAACACCTGGTTCAACGAATCGAGCGACGCGGGCTTGCTGAGTGTCGGTTGGAGGCGGCTGGCGAACTGAGCCTCCTCGGCCGTGTACTTGATGTCGTTCAGTTGCCGCAGGTTGGCGAGGGCCACTTGCGCGAGCGTGTCGTTCGGCAGGATCTCCATCGTTCCGCCGAGGTACAACTCTTCGAGCTTAGTCTCGGTGGCGAGGGCCGCGCCCTGAGCACACTTCACGAGGCGCGGATACAGCTCCTTCACGATCTCGGCCTTGGGATGCCGCACATAAAAGAAGACCTCGGCGAAGTCGGGGACGACGTTGGGCGCGCCGCCTCCCGCCGTGATGACGTGATGAATGCGCGTGAAGTCGGGCGTGTGTTCTCGCAGCAACTCGGCGGCGTGACAGGTGAGTTCGACGGCGTCGAGAGCCGACCGGCCCTGCTCGGGCGAACCGGCCGCGTGGGCACTCTTGCCGCGAAAGCGAAACTTGACGGCGACTCGCGACAGACACGACGCATCGCCCGCCGTGTTGCGTCCCGACGGATGCCAGTGCAGAGCCGCATCGCAGTCGTCGAACAGGCCGGCTCGCACCATGAAGGTCTTGCCACTGCCACCTTCTTCGGCTGGACAGCCGTAGAAGCGGACAGTCCCTTTCAGTTGGCCCGCCTTGATTTGCTCGGCGATGGCAATGGCGGCCGACATCGACGCCGCGCCAAACAGATGATGCCCGCAGCCGTGTCCGTAGGTCGCTCCCTCGCGCGGCAGTTGCTCGGGAATCGCCTGTTGAGACAAGCCGGGCAGAGCGTCGTACTCGCCCATGATCCCGATGATGGGCTTCCCCTCGCCGTAGGTCGCGGTGAACGCGGTCGGAATGTCGGCGACGCCGCGCTTCACGACGAAGCCGCTCCGTTCGAGCGTGTCGGCCAGCAGCTTGGCCGATCGAGTCTCCTGATACCCCGGCTCGGCGAAATCCCAAATCTTGAGGGCGATCTCCCACGTCGCCGCCTCGCGCCGCTGGATACTCTCATTCAATGCGGCCTTCTGCGCGAAGGCGATGTTTGGAGACATGGCAGCCACACAGAACCAACACAGGATCCAACCAAGTACGCGCCGCATGACGGTGCTCCTCGAACGGGGAAGTTGATTTCGAGGTGGCCACGTTAGTGGACAGCACTTCAAAAGGGGAGCGGATCGTCCCGCAGAGTCGGGGCAATCGCCATTTTGATTCTGGGTGAGGGGTGCGTGCAAAGTCGGAAATCGGCTTCACATTCTCACGGCCACGTCGAAGACTCCAGCGAGGCTCCGCCTCTGACCGGAGAGGGACACTATACCTCACGCGGCCTGAAGTGAGACGTAGCTGCACCTCGCCAGAGTGCGGGCGGGATGCTCAAAACACCCCCGTTCTGGCGAAACGTGGCTACATCCAAATGTCTCACTCTTGGCCGTGCGAAGTATAATCACCACTGATCTTCGCTAATTCATTTCTGGATTAGTGAGGATCAGCGGAGATTAGTGTTCCCTGTACTCTTTTCTCAAAACTTGACTCAACTGCAACACAATTCGCAAACGAAGGTGTCCGTGACCGTGGCACCCCCAGTGTGAAAAAGGCATTGGCCCTGCCCGTAGAGCGAGGCTGCGAACCGCCGTTGCGGAACTCGCGCAAGGTCCGCAACGGGCGGTTGCGATGACGGGCCGCTACTTAAGGACGAGGATGCCATCCTCCATTGCGTAACCCACTTCCAAGTAACCGACTTCTTCGGCGGACCTCATGACCCGGACGGCTTCTTCGGCGGAAATCGCGGGCGAACACAAGATGGTTTGGGTCTGGCTGGCCTGCGGGATGAAGCCTTCGAGGAACCGCACATAGCCGCCCGGCCGACTGGTATTGCGGGCGTGGGCTTCGATGGAATGGAGCAGCGTTCGGGCGATTCCGATGAAGTCGGAGACGGCTACGACCTGACCGTTGTCCGCCAGTGTTCGCCACGCCTCGCGGACATTGAAAAAGACACTCTCGGCGGCATGGCCGGTCGAGTAGGGGACGATCTCTTCTTCGTCGCCGATGCCGGGAGGACCGCCATTCCGCAGGTGGTCGATCAGCAACACTAATGCCTTCTGGACGTGTGAATTGATCAACTCTCGCTTCGATTCGAGAATTACGTCGTGGATGGCCTGCTCGGTGGCAAACACGACCGGCGACCAACTGCCGGCGTGATACTTGCGCCCGGAATAGGGGGTGAAGACCTCCAGTTCGCGAGACCGCTGGTCCCGCTCCGCCAACTTGGCCTTCCGCTTCTGGTCACGACTGAGATTCTTCGCCATGAGTGACTCCGTTCACTGAGAGGGAAATCGAACCGACGGAAACCGCGTCATGAAACTAGCAGGCCGGAGCCTTGAGGTCATCGGTCATACGCGAAAAATGACGACTGCTACCGCGCGAGCAACTGATTCACCTTCGTGCGGAACTCGGGGCTGCCGGAGAGGGGCAGGAGTTTGCGGAGGGCCTTGTCGGCGAAGGTTCGTTGTTGGCGGTTGGTCTTCGTGCCGAGTTGTTCGAGCCAGTCAATGTTGCCAGCATCCCCGTCGTTGTCGTGGATGCTG
>JAYTXB010000890.1:0-3772 GCA_043743205.1 Schlesneria sp. | reverse complement strand
CGAGCGGCAAGCTCAAACTCAGCGTTACGAACAGCGTCAGAACCAGCATTCGCCCCCGCATCCGCGTCTCCCTTCCGAATGGTGTGCCGTGTGGTGGCCAAGTCCGCGACCCGCTCTCAAATTCACTTCGCGTCCATCGTCCCGCGAAGCCTTCGTTTCTCAGCGAATCCCCGTTCAAGGCGCGGCGAGTCTACGTGCTTTGTTAGAACCCGGCAAGACTCTGCGACGAGCCTGCTCTCGCCTGAACGAGGATGGCGCACTGTCATGGGGTCGAACCCGCGTAAGCGACAACGAATGCCGGTAAGGACCAACGACGACGCACCGCCCATCGCTTCAAAAGTCTCCGACCACCTCACTACCAGCGCGTGTCGCGATCGCTTGATACAGCCCGAGATCAACGCTTTGAGTAATGAACCGCACGCGACCATCGCCAAACAAAAAGTGAACGCCGCCCGTGTGCGAACTACTGAAGTCGTCGATATGCAACGCGGGATGATTGGGCGTGTGATCCGACACTCCGATGAATCGCGCGTGAGCTTCCTCGCCGCCGGGGACCATTCCGAACCACGTACTGTTCCAGTCGAGCGTCCGGTCGCTGCGGTGTTCACCCAACAGGATCGTGTTGCTCGTCCCATCGGGAATGTCGGCCATGCGAATCTTGGAGTTGTGCGAAAACATTCCCGCACCGCGACATTGCGACGCCGGGAACGGTGCGGCGACGCACAGGTCTTCCGGCCCCAATGGGCCAAAACTGCCCACATAATTTGCCGACGGCAGGGTGGTGAGAATGTTGGTCGGGTTGCCCTCTTCACCCAATGGCCAAGTATCAGGCGACGGGTCTGAAGGACAACGGAACACGCCCATGACCGTCTTACGTGCCACATCGTTCGACGGGTCGAGCAACGACACGTTGAAATTGATCTGCGAATACAAGGTCGCTTGGTCGAGATACGGAAGACAATGCGCTCCCCAAGCAAACCCCGATGGCCCCTCGACATTGGAGACATTCGCCGCGACGCCGATCCAGCCGGGGGGGAAGACACTGAATGTGTCGTGATAGTTGTGCAAGGCCAGCCCGTGCTGCTTTAAATTGTTGATGCACTGCGACCGGCGCGCCGCCTCACGGGCCTGTTGAACGGCAGGCAGCAGCAATGCGATCAACACCGCAATGATGGCGATGACCACGAGCAATTCGATCAGCGTGAAACCATTTCGGCGAAAACGAGAGAACGAAAACACAAGAGCCTCCTTTCGACGACCTCAGGGAGGCGTCGATGAGTGTTGAATGAACAGGAATGAAGTACGGGGGAGCTGGCTCTGCGCAAGGCGACTGACAAGTTGTCATCGCTCAAGCCAAGACGCTCACGGGCATCGCTCGCAGACGTGCTTTCCGGAAATCGACCTACTGCCAAGGGCAATGCCTTGCGCAGCGGACAACACCAGCAGAACGTGGCTACGAGCAGCGGCTTTTCCCAGCTTTGTGGCACGAAGGTTCGGGCGCTCAAAGCGGGAAGCGTCAGACCAAGGGAGGGCCGCGCACTTCAAACGCCATCAGGGGGCGAGCGACTGCGACGGAGCAGACCGTCTGCGAAGCCAACTCGACCGGATCGAACTCAGTGAGGACCGTCAGCGGAGATACTGGAGCGGCCGCATGCAGTGCCACGACGCAGAGCAGGCAATCGCTCTCATCATCAGAACAGGGAGCGGTGGGAACCGATTCGCTCTCGGATTGAACGAGGAACACGGGACTCGCACTCGAATCAACATTTGGCGTCCGGTGATGGCAGCATCGGACGCCGCAACTCGCCGCAGAGGACTGAGCAAGCGGAGCCTCAGTTCGCCCATGAGCCGAGCCGTGCGTCGAACACAGAGTGTGGTGCATCAACCGGTGAACAGGCGCATAAACACCTGTGATGCCGATCTGCATCACCATCAAAACCAGCGCAGCGATTCGAGCAGTTCTTCGAGACATCACATTCACGAAACTCAGTGGTCACATCACAGCAAAAGTTTAACGGCATCCACAAAGGTCCGGAGCAATCGAAATCGACCAGCCTCTTGGTTCGCTCACCTACGGCTTTCAGCACAAATGAGTTGGCGCGACTATAGGTGGTTCAAAGCGGAACTGCTATCGCAGCGATAATTCGGTGAGCGACTGTTTCCGCGTGTGTCTGATGACGTTTCCTTTTCGGGGCGAGCGGCGGCTAGAATCTCCCGCCGATCCTCCATCGCTTCGTTCCATCGAGTTTGAAGAGTTCGATTGAGTCTGATCGGGAAGATGCCTCTTGAGGAAAGATGTCATGCAGACTGGCCGCGTAGGGAAAGTTGCTCAACGGTTTGGAAGCGTATTCCTCGTCGCGGTCATCGTGACGGCAGGGCCGCACATTACGGAAGCCGCTTCGGTGGACGAACACGTTCAGGCGATCCGCGCCGTCGGGGCGGAAGGGTTGGGGCACGCGGAGGCGATTGTGGCGGTGAACGAATTGTCGCGAGGCAAATCCGACACACTCCTCCTCATCCTCAAGGCTTTTGACGACGCGAACTCACTCGCCACCAATTGGCTGCGGGGGGCGTTTGAAGCCGTCGCCGAACGAGCCTGGAAGCTGTCACACACGCTGCCAACTGGCGAATTGGAAGCCTTCGTCCAAGATGTCGCTCGTCACCCCGAAGCACGGCGATTGGCTTACGAATGGCTCATCAAGGCGGATCCTTCCGCCAGCGATCGGCTTATTCCGGGTATGCTGCGCGACGCCAGTCCCGAGTTCCGGCGTGAGGCTGTGCAAAGATTGCTCGATCGTGCTGTCAAGACGCGCGAAGATCAGAAGTCCGCCGCTGCGATCGCTCTCTTTCGAGAAGCACTGTCGGGTGCGATCGATGACGATCAAGTCAAGGCGATCACGAAGCCGCTACGTGAACTGGGTGAGGCGGTCGACCTTCCCAAGCACTTCGGATTCCTCACCGAGTGGTACTTGATCGGTCCGTTTGACAACACCGACAAGCGTGGGTTTGACGTGGCCTATCCACCCGAAACGCAGGTCGATCTCGCCGCGAAACTGCCCGGAAAAATGGGCGAAGTTGCTTGGGAACGCCATGTGACCGAGGACGAGTATGGGGTCTTCAATATCGCCAAGAAGACGGCTCCTCACAAGGGGGCAATCACCTACGGCTACACTACGTTTACCACGGCAGCGCCGCGCAACATCGAACTCAGGCTCGGGACGCCGAACGCATGGAAGCTGTGGGTCAACGGCGAGTTGGTCTTCGGTCGTGACGAATATCATCGCGGCACGCAACTCGATCAGTACCGCGTGAAGGCGAAGCTGAAGGCGGGAACAAACACGATCCTGATCAAGGTCTGCCAAAACGAACAGACCGATGATTGGGCACAGGATTGGAAGTATCAATTGCGCGTCTGCGATTCGACGGGAGCGGCGGTTCTGCCGAGTGCCGCTGGCGTGAAGACTTCACGATTGGAACGGTAACAAATGCAGAGATCAGGGGGCGGACAATGCCCGGTGTTGATTCAATGACGGCTCACGCTGCAGAGGGATAGAGCATGAGAATGAAAAGTACGCTGCGGTTGGTTCTGCTGGTTTCAATGGGAATCGTCACAGTCGCTAGGTTCGCAGCGGCGGGCGATTGGCGGCAGTTTCGCGGGACGGACACGACCGGAGTTTCGGACGAAGCGACACTTCCCGTGAAGTGGTCTGCCACTGAGAACATCGCGTGGAAAGCGTCGCTGCCCGGACGAGGCTTATCGTCGCCGATCATT
>JAYTXB010000889.1:0-3247 GCA_043743205.1 Schlesneria sp. | reverse complement strand
CCGCATGCCGTAAGGCTGCGGGTTTCCTGCGGCGATCAAGAACCCGCAGCCTTACGGCGTGCGGCTCGCCAAGGCCTCATTCGTGACCGCGCGAGGTATTTTCACTCGAAGCGTTCGTCGGCGAACGGGTGCAGGAAGCCGGGCAGCTTCTCTTTGGGGAGAGCCTCCAACAGGAACTCGGCCATGCGGAAGTCGTCGTGGTTCGTGAGCTTGATGTTGAGGGGTGAGCCTTCGACCACGTGGACGGCCTGTCCGAACTGTTCAATGAGCTGTGCTTCATCAGTCGGTTGCAACGTGCCCCGTTGCGCATAGGCGTCGAGCAGCAGTTGTCGTCGGAAGACTTGCGGCGTTTGTGCCGCCCAGAGTCTGTCACGTGAGACGGTCTCTTCAATGCGACCATTCGTGGCGACTCGTTTGAGCGTGCTGGTGACGGGAGTCGCGAGCAGGGCGGCTCCATGTTGTTCGGCCGCGCGGAAGACGCGGTCGATCCACGCCTTCGCGATCAGCGGCCGAGCTGCATCGTGGACGGCGACGAAGTCCACGTCGGCGCGCACTCGCGCGAGGGCGTTGAGTACCGAGTCAGCTCGCTCGGCTCCTCCCGTCACGATCTCGATGTTCATGAACGCGAGATTCGGGCGGTACTTCTCCTTGAACCATGTCAGGTCTTCGGGAGAGACCACGAGGATCGTCTGCACCACGTCCTCGCGATTGACGAAGGCTTCGGCCGTGCGAACCCAGACCGGTCGCCCCTTCAATTCGACGAAAACTTTTTTCTTCGACTGCTCGGCCTCCAGCAGCTTCGTGGGCTGTGATGCGAATCGACTGCTCTTGCCAGCGGCAGGCAGAATGACGGCGAACTTGGGCATGTTTGAGTCCTGTTGGAAAGGGCCGCGCGATGGTAGTCGTCGCGCTGCAGACGGGCAACGTGTGGTGAAAGGTCAACGCGTGGGGAGCGATCCTGTTGCCGGAACGCCACATCGTTCAGAGGGCCTCACGCCAGGGTGAACGTTGTCAATTCCCATGAACTGTAGTGTTTGTGAGCCAGTGACAACGTTCGTCGCAGAATCTTGGCAGCTTGGCACTCCATTTGTTAAGTGACTCAACGAATCGTTGCGTTCGCTTGACGATCACGTCGCTTCAAGCCTGTTCGAGCGGTTCCCGCTGCCCGTTCAGTTCTTCCTTCTGCGGTCACTCTGTTCAGGATTCTCGACCATGCCCAAGCCCGTGATTGTCGTTCTCAGTCGAGACCAGTCGATGGCGTCCGAGCTGCCGGGACTGTTTCAGGGAAAGGCCGATATCCGCGCCTGCGACTCGTTCGACGATCTCGTAGATCTGGGCCGACACCTCGACATGCAGGCCCTCGTCGCCGACTTCCGTCGCATGGGAAGTGGCGGTCACGCCGAGAATCGGATTCTGCAATCGGTTCAAGAAAGCTTCCCGAAGCTGCGTGTGGCGATGGTCACATCGGACGATTGCCCCGAGCCACTCGCTCGCCACGCGGCCATGCACGACATCACGCTTTGTCGCGGACATCTCGATCGTGCGACGTTGCTCAAAGCGTTTCGATCGCTCTTTCCGGAAGAGGTTGAAGTCGCACCGCTCGAACCGGCCGTGCATCGAGCACATGCGCCGTCCACGCTGTTGCCCAACGAACTCGGTGACGAGAAGTCACTCGGCGTGATGACCGGAATCAGCCGACGTTTCGAGACGAACTCGCCGCACCTCAATCAAATGCTGGCCGACTTGGAAATCGCGGCCAGACACGACGTGACGATCCTGTTGATCGGCGAGACCGGTTCGGGCAAGACGTTCCTGTCGCGACTGATTCACGAGGTCAGCCCACGTCGCCATGAGCCGTTCCTGCCCGTCGCTTGCGGTGCCTTGCCATCCGAGCTGATCGAGAGCGAACTGTTCGGCCACGTGAAGGGAGCGTTCACCAGTTCGCACGCGGACAAAGAAGGAAAATTCCTCGCCGCACGACGCGGTTCGATTCTGCTCGATGAGATCGACGTGCTTGGCCCCGATCAGCAAGTCAAGTTGTTGCGAGTCATCGAGACGGGTGAGTTCGAGCCGGTCGGGTCCAACCACACGCAACATAGCCAGGCGCGATTGATCGTGGCGAGCAACCTCGAACTGCAACCACTCGTCGAACAAGGTCGCTTCCGACCGGACCTTTATTACCGCTTGAACATGTTGAAGTTCGTCATCCCGCCACTGCGACAACGCAAACAAGACATCATTCCGCTCGCGCGAAAGTTCGTGAAACAGTTCGCGATCAAGCATGGGGTGCGCGTGGAAGAGATCGACGCGAGCCTGTTCAACTCACTCATCAACTACCCTTGGCCGGGCAACGTCCGCGAGTTGGAACACGTCATTCAACGTGCCGTGATCTATTGCCGCGACGGTCGCTTGTCCGCCGAACAACTCCCGCAGCACGTGCTGTCTGGGACGGCAGGTCCGACCAACGATCCGTCGGTGGAATTGGGGATGGGATATGGCAGTCTCGCCCCGCAGCCAGCTCAGCCTGACAAAACACTCGGCGGTCAGATCGCGCTCAGCGAGAAAGAGATCATCGAACAGACGCTCTTCAAGAACAGCTTCAGTCGCACGAAGTCGGCGAAGGAATTGGGGATCAGCCGCGTGACGCTCTACAACAAGATGAAGAAGTACAGCATGCTCCGCTGATGCCGACATTGGACTGAGTTGGAGCCACGCGCACCTCATCCCTCCGCCTTGATCTTCGCGGCGAACTTCGCCTTCAGCTTGGCGAGTTTGGGTGAGATCACCGCTTGACAGTACGACTGCCGTGAGTGAGCTTGGAAGTAGCCTTGATGATGGGTCTCCGCCGTGAAGAAGGTCTCGGCGGGAACAACCTGCGTCACGATCGGACTGCGCCACTGACCCGCTGCGTTGAGTTCCGCGATCTTGCGTTCAGCACTCGCACGCTGCTGCTCCGAATGGAAGAAGATCACCGAGCGGTACTGAGTCCCGATATCGGCCCCCTGTTGGTTCAGCGTCGTCGGATTATGTGTCGCGAAGAAGATGTCGAGCAGATCGTCGAACGAGATGATTTGCGGGTCGAACGCGATCTGTACGACTTCCGCATGTCCGCTGTTGCTGCTGCAAACCTGCTCGTAAGTCGGGTTGGCCGATTGACCGCCGCAGTAGCCCGACTCCACTGCCGCGACGCCGCGCAGTTGCTCGAACACCGCTTCGACACACCAGAAGCAACCTGCTCCCAACGTGG
>JAYTXB010000888.1:0-1773 GCA_043743205.1 Schlesneria sp. | reverse complement strand
GTGCGATGTGTAGGTTTGCCAGCGTTCTCTCCCACGCCGTGAGGCCCCGGGATTTTCGGCGAAGAATCCGGGGCCTCACGGCACCCGGCTCACTTCATTCACCAGATTGATACCGCCAGTTGTTGATGTGCCGGTCCTAAGGCTCGTAGATACGGAATCGGGACTCGAAGCAGGAGCTTCGAGCAGCCGGTTCCCAAGCAGGAGCTTGGGAACCAGAGCGAACTCATGTCACCTCACACAACCGGTTCCCAACCTTTGCGGTACTCGCGGCCCCACAAGGCTTCGGCATCTTTGTCGCCGACGATCGACTTGGTCTGCGGGTCGAACTTCACCATCCGACCGAGCTTGTACGAGATGTTGCCGAGGTGACAGAGGAGGGTGCTTTTTTGAGCCTCGCCAATTTCCGAGTTGGGTGTCTGGCCGTTCTTGATGCAGTCGAGGAAGTTTTGAATGTGCTCTTGCTCACCGCCACCACCGCCCCCTTTGGCGATCTCGGTCCCCTTCAAGTCGTACGCCTTGTAGCCACTGCCTCCATCAATGTGCAGCGAACCGGCGTCACCATAGAACGAGACGAAGCTATTCTTTTCCTCACGTCGAGGATGACAACTGCTCACGTCCCATGTGATCCCCTTGGCGGGGCCGGAGCCGTCGCCGCCGAAGTGATAGACCGCCGCACCGGTGTCGGGAGTTTCCTGATCGTCGTTAAAGTGATAGCGGCCACCGAGGAAACTGACCTGGGTCGGGTAATCGACACCCAAACCCCAGCGAGCCACGTCGAGAGCATGAATGCCGTTGTTGGCCAACTCGCCGCCGCCCCAATGCCAGCGCCAGTGCCAGTTGTAGTGAACGAGGTTGTCCAGATACGGCCGTTCGGGGGCGGGGCCTTGCCACATCGAGTAATCGAGCGTCTCGGGGACCGGCACCTGCATCCCTTTGCCGATCGTCGTCCGATTGGCGATGTACCAGCAGCGCGAGTAGAGCACATTGCCGATCAGCCCCTCACCGAGTTTCGCGATCCCCTCACGAATGCCGGCCCACGTGCGGCGCTGATTCCCCATTTGAACGACGCGTTTGTGCTTGCGAGCGGCCTCGACCATCAGCTCTCCCTCGCGCGCGTTATGGCTACCAGGCTTCTCGACATAGACATGCTTCTCCGCCGCACAGGCCATGATCGTGGCCGGAGCATGCCAGTGGTTGCACGTCGCGATGAAGACCACGTCCAGCTTGGGATCATCCAGCATCCGGCGAAAGTCGGTGATCCCCTGAGCCTTCGCCCCCTTGTCGGTCACCGTCTTCAGGGCGATGTCGAGCCGCTTCTGATCCACATCGCAAACGTAGTTCAGCTTGACTCCCTTGCCGTTGAGGACCGCGTTCGCGTGAGCCATCCCACGACCGGTCCCGATCACTCCGGCATTCAACACTTCGCTCGGACTCTCTTGCGCCGAGACTGGGATGAACAGAACTGGAGCCAGTGTCGCTGCCGCTGCCAGCGTGGACGACTGCAAAAATTGACGACGATCAACTGAGGAAGCCAAGCCTGACATGAAACAGTCCTCCAAGCGTTAGGGATGAGTCTGTTGTTGTTCGCCGAGCGAGGCCTCGGCCCCGAAGCAGGCTCCGCGATCAGAACCGAACCAAGGTAGCCGCCCGCTTCGGTCTCAGGAAGCGTGCATGCCCCCTGTCGTACGGCTCCGTCCAGTTTGAAGTTGCGGGGTTTGTCGGGTGCGGTCGAGTCTTCGAGGCCCACCGTAAGTCGTTGCCGCAATGGTGGGC
>JAYTXB010000887.1:0-2019 GCA_043743205.1 Schlesneria sp. | reverse complement strand
TGAGGACGAAGAGTACTTCGTGGTGAAAGCAGCCACGCTGAAGCAGTTGATTCACCGCACGATCTTCGCCACCGATACCGAAAGCACCCGCTATGCCCTGGGCGGCGTGCAAATCGAGTTGACCTCTGAGCGAGCCACCTTCGCTGCGACCGACAGCCGTCGATTGGCCGTCGTGGCCGGAGATTGCAGCGTGGTCGGATCGCCCGCGAAACCGGCGACGCCTCCCGTCGTTCCCTCGAAGGCCATGACGCTGCTCGAACGCAGTCTGTCCGACGGTGAAGCCGACGCTCACATTGCGATCCATGCCAACGACATCGCCGTCCGCTGTGGTGGCACGACGATCACGAGTCAACTGGTGCAAGGCCGCTTCCCCGACTGGCGCAAGGTCGTTCCCAATTCGTTCAATGCCACGATCGACATGGTGGTCGCGCCGTTCTACGCCGCCGTCCGACAAGCTCAGATCGTCACCAACGAAGAGAGTCGCGGCGTCGATTTCACATTCGGCAAAGGAACGCTCAAGCTGAACAGCCAAGCCGCCGACATCGGGCAGTCGAAGATCGAACTGCCGATCCCGTTCGATGGCGATGAGATCAAGATCACGTTCGACCCGCGCTACGTCGCCGACTTCCTGAAGTCACTCGACAGCGGTTCGCAGTTCCGCTGCCAACTGAGTACGCACGAAGACCCGGCCGTCTTCGCCACGGAAGACAACTACACCTATGTCATCATGCCACTGTCGCGCGACAGGTAATCAGCCCGTAATGTGGCCTCGACTTTGGAAAGTCAGGTTCTCCGCCATCCGTGTTGAAATGTGATTATCAGCCGGAACGCGCTAGCGTCCGGTTCCCATCATTCGTCGCAAACCGGACGCGAGCGCGTTCCGGCTAATTTGGTCGATCAACACGGATGGCGGAGAGCTGAAAGTGATTCTGAATGTCCAGTTCGCGTGAACCACAACCGCTGTCGATCGCTCTCGCCGAGCTGATTGCCTTGCGAGGGTTCGCGCGAGTCCACAGTGGCGACGAGCTTCAGATCGCGTGGAAGAGCGTCATCGGTGAGGGCCTTGCCGGGCAGACTCGGCCGATGCAAGTGGTTCGCGGTACGTTGACCGTCTCCGTCGAGACGGCTCCGTTACTGAATGAGTTGGTTTCGTTTCAGTCGGCTGAGTTGCTCGGTCGGCTCAAGCAGCAGTTTCCTCACCTGAACGTGAAGCGGTTGAAGTTTCGGTTGAGCGGGATGTGAACTTTCGACTTTTTCTCGTTCCCAAACTCCAGCTTGGGAACGTCCGTCTTTGAAGCTCTGCTTCGCTAGCGGCGTTGGATCGCAAACTCCGCGTTGACTCCAAGCTGGAGCTTGGAGGAATGGCGTTCCCAAGCGGGAGCTTGGGAACGAGAAGAGACGCCAGTCCTAAGTTGCCTCCGATTTTTTTTGTTTCGAGTCCTCTGGAGAATCGTCCGTTGTCCGACCCGAACACAGTTGTGGAAGCCGCCCTGTATGGCGCAGATCAGATCAAAGCCCTCAGCAACATTGAGGGGATTCGTACTCGACCCGCCATGTATATCGGCGACACCGGGCCGCGCGGCCTGCATCACCTCGTCTATGAGGTCGTCGATAACTGCATCGACGAAGCGCTCAGCGGGTACGGCAAGCTCATCACCGTCCAGATCAATCTCGACGGCAGCGTCACGACGGCCGATCAGGGGCGCGGCATCCCGGTCGGGCCGATGCCCGATCAGGGGAACAAACCCGCGCTCGAAGTCGTGCTGACCAGTACACACGCGGGCGGCAAGTTCGACCGCAAAGGGGGCTACTCGAAGGGGACCGGCGGACTCCACGGCGTCGGCATCAAGGCGGTCAACGCCCTGAGCGAATGGCTGGAAGTCGAGGTGCGGCGCGAGGGCCATGTCTGGCAGATGGAGTTCTCGCGTGGAGCCGTCACCAGCGGCCTGCGCAAGCTCGGGACATCGCCCGACACGGGAACGCGGATGACATTCAAACCCGATGCCGAAATCTTCCCCG
>JAYTXB010000886.1:0-4800 GCA_043743205.1 Schlesneria sp. | reverse complement strand
AACCAGCCGCTTCGGATCGCCGCAAGACTTCATGGAGTTCGTCGATCAATTTCATGAGGCGGGGATCGGTGTCATCCTCGATTGGGTGCCCGCTCACTTCCCGACTGACGGCCATTCGCTCGGTTCGTTCGATGGGACGTGTCTCTACGAACATTCCGATCCGCGCAAAGGTTTTCATCCCGACTGGGGGACGCTGATCTTCAATTTCGGTCGCGATGAAGTCCGCGACTTCCTGCTGTCGAGTGCCCGCTTCTGGCTGGAGGTCTATCACATCGATGGCCTGCGCGTGGATGCGGTCGCGTCGATGCTGTACCTCGACTACTCGCGTAAGCATGGCGAGTGGGTGCCGAACATGTTCGGTGGTCGCGAGAACCTCGAAGCGATTCAGTTCCTGAAGGACATGAACACGCTGCTGTATCAGGAATATCCCGGCGTGCTGACGATCGCCGAGGAATCGACTTCGTGGGGCGGCGTCTCGCGCCCGGTCTACACGGGGGGACTCGGCTTTGGGATGAAGTGGGACATGGGCTGGATGAACGACACGCTGCGTTACATGCGTCGCGAGTCGGTTCACCGACAGCATCATCAAAACGAACTGTCGTTCCGGATGGTCTATGCCTTCACCGAGAACTTCCTGCTGCCGCTGTCTCACGATGAAGTCGTTCACGGCAAGCAGTCGCTGCTCTCACAGATGCCCGGCGATCCGTGGCAGAAGTTCGCCAACCTGCGATTGCTCTACGGTTACCAGTACACACAACCCGGCAAGAAGCTGCTGTTCATGGGGGGCGAGATCGCGCAGTGGACCGAGTGGAATCACAACGTGCAACTCGACTGGCCACTGCTGGGGCAACCGTTGCACGATGGTGTTCGGCAACTGATTCGCGACTTGAACAAGGTCTATCGCAGCGAACCCGCACTACATCAGTGCGATATGTCGGGCGAAGGCTTCCGTTGGATCTCCGCCGACGACTGGCAGAACAGCGTCTACAGCTACGTTCGTCAGTCACGCGATTCGAGTGACTACTTGGTCGTCGTGTTAAACCTCACTCCCGTTCCTCGGCACGACTACAAGATCGGTGTCCCCGCTGCCGGGTTCTACGCGGAAGTGCTAAACACGGATGCCGCAGTGTACGGCGGGTCGGGACAGGGCAACGCGGGCGGAGTCTACAGCCAGACGGGGGTCTGCCACGGCCAAAACCAACACGTGTCTCTAACGCTCCCACCGCTGGGAATGTTAGTTTTGAAACCTGTCACCGGAGCAAAACTCAAAGCTTGAATGGCTCGGAGAAGCGCTTGGAGCTTCGCCGGTTGATCCACAAGCTGTTCACGAAATCGAGGCACTCGCCTCAGAAAAAAAACGATGGTCCCGAACTGACGAGGAGTGCTTCACGATGAAGAAAGGCAGGCGCGTACTGTCGGCATTGGTGTTGGCGTGCTTCATGAGTGGAGCCTGTTGGGCTGACGGCCCGGCGGACAACAAAGCGGAGACTGTGCGGCGCGTGCCGAAGATCGGGGTCGATGTCTCGGATGCGGATCGTGCGGAACTGACCTCAGGTCTCGACGCGTTGAACTCGTCGATTGAACAATTGCGTCAATCGAAGTCTCCGCTGGCGAACGAATTGTTGCCGGACGTTCTCATCTTTCATCGGGCCGTCGATCAAGCCCTGCGTTACAGCGAGTTCTTCGATCCGAAAGAGATCGCCGTTGGCAAGTCGCTGCTGAAGGCGGGGCAAGAGCGAGCCGACCAATTGCTCGCGGGCGAGGCTCCGTGGACTAAACAAACCGGGCGCGTGGTGCGCGGCTATGTCTCCAAGCTGGATCGGACAGTTCAGCCGATCGGGTTGTTGATCCCGGCCTCGTACAAGTTTGATGGTGAGCAAAAACATCGTTTGGACTTCTGGTTCCACGGTCGCGGCGAGACGCTCAGTGAGGTCAACTTCCTCAATGATCGCTCTCGCAACGACGGTCAGATCGCACCGGCTGACACCATCGTGCTGCATCCCTACGGACGCTATTGCAACGCGAACAAGTTGGCGGGTGAGATCGATTCGTTCGAAGCGCTCGAGGCTGTCCGCAAGCACTATCGCATCGACAACGATCGGATCGCGGTGCGCGGCTTCTCGATGGGTGGAGCCGCTGTGTGGCAGTTCGCCGTCCATTATCCCGACCTCTGGTTTGCCGCGAATCCGGGGGCAGGTTTCTCGGAGACGCCCGATTTTCTGAAGGTCTTTCAAAAGGAGACGCTGGCTCCGACGTGGTATGAGCAGAAGCTGTGGCAGGTCTATGACTGCACGGGCTACGCCGCGAATTTGGCTCACTTGCCCACCGTCGCGTACAGCGGCGAGATCGACTCGCAGAAGCAGGCGGCCGACATGATGGCCGCCGCGTTCGAGCGTGAAGGGATGAAGCTGCTGCACATTATCGGCCCGATGACGGCACATAAAATTCATCCCGACTCGGCCAAGGAGATCGACGCGAAGCTGGCGGAGTGGGCCGTCAATGGGATCGACCGTGCGCCGCTGCCACTTCAATTCGTCACCTTCACACTGCGATACAACCGGATGCACTGGCTGACGGTGGACGGATTGAAAGAGCACTGGGCAGAAGCACGCGTGAACGTGAAGCCGCTGGAGGGAGGTCTCGCCGTCACCGCGAAGAACGTCTCGTCGTTCACGCTGCGACCGCCGAAAACGCTGCCGCGACCGATCCGTCGCGTGGTCATTGATGGCGGTGCGCCGCTGGACATCACCGGAGATGTCTCGACGTTGTCGTTCGTTCACGATGGCTCGACATGGAAACGCGGTGCGGCGACGGGGCTGCGCAAGCGTCACGGCCTGCAAGGTCCGATCGACGATGCCTTTCTCGATTCGTTCGTCTTCGTGCAACCGAGCGGTGCGTGCCGTTCGGAGGAAGTCGATCAATGGTCGAAGGGGGAGTTCGCTCACGCGGTGACTCACTGGCGACAACAGATGCGCGGTGATGCCGTCGTGAAGCGCGATGTCGAAGTGACCGAGACGGACATCGCGTCGTCGAACCTCGTTCTGTGGGGCGATTCGAAGGCCAATTCGGTGCTGGCCAAGATCATCGACAAACTGCCGATCCGCTGGTCAGAAAAGGGAATCGTGGCAGGCGATCGTTCGTTCGACGGCAGCCATCACGGGCTGATCGCCATCTATCCGAATCCGCTCAACCCCGAGAAGTACGTCGTGCTGAACAGCAGTTTCACGTACCGCGAGTACGACTATCTGAACAACGCCCGGCAAGTTCCGAAGCTCCCCGACTGGGCCATCGTGGACGTGAAGACTCCCGCCAACAGCCGCTTTCCCGGCAAGGTTGTCGCGGCCGACTTCTTCGACGAGCAGTGGCAACTGAAGCCCGGCCCCGCGTCGAAGTGACTCTTCAACGAAGTGACGCCGAACTGACCGATTGAGAGCCACGTTGTGATCGACCGGTTGGACATCGCGGCGACTCAAACAGGTGAGATAGCAGCCAGTTGAAAAAGGGCACCAACAGTAACCCGAAGCGTAAGCGAGGCTCGTGTTTCTCGAAGAATCCGTATCGACGCCCTATCTCGCTCACGCTTTGAGAAGTTGCGAATTTCGGAGTCGCAAAGCGACGGCAGCAAATAGCCTTGGGCGTCAGCCCAAGGATTCGAGCGAGATGGATTGGAATGAGCCGCGAAGCGGCGGCAGACTGGATACCCCGCACTGCTGCCGCCGCTTCGCGGCTCAACGCCCGAATTGAATCCCTTCCTCGGGCTGACGCCCGAGGCTATTTGCTAACGTCGCTTCGCGACTCAAGAAAATACGCAACTTCTAAACTCACGCTGCGGGTTACTTATTCAACGGGCTGCTATCTCACTTTGCGAGGCGGCCTCGTAAAGTCCGAATAGTGTCGAATGGCCACTCCCTCTCAAATCAACGTCGGCGGACCACAAGGCATGTCAAACGAGGAACTCGCGAGTCCTGTAGGTGAAGTGATCGACGCTGGTCGCGGCCGCATCTTTCCTTGCGAGAAGTGCGGTGCGGACTTGGAGTTCTCGATTGGTACTCAAAGCCTGCAATGCCCGTACTGCGGAACGGTCAAGCAGATTGAGCTGCCGAGCAACGCTCCGATCGTGGAACGCGACTA
Organism: Schlesneria sp.; assembly: GCA_043743205.1. Classification (GTDB taxonomy): domain Bacteria; phylum Planctomycetota; class Planctomycetia; order Planctomycetales; family Planctomycetaceae; genus Schlesneria. The sequence goes on along the minus strand of JAYTXB010000886.1, from coordinate 669 downwards.
CTTGGAGATGCTCGCGAATCTCGAACGGCTGCACGAACAGGGACGCGACGATGCCGAGCAGGCCGTTGGCGAACATGCCGTCCGTTGTGAATCGTGTGGTGGTGAAGTCGTATTTCAGGGAACGCTCACGAGTTCTCAGTGCCCTTACTGCGCGTCGCCGCTCCAACGAGACAAGATTCACGATGCTCCCAACCGCATCTCGGTCGATGGCGTCCTGCCGTTTCTCGTCCCCGAAACTGCGGCGGCACAATCACTCCGCGAATGGGTTCGTTCATTGTGGTGGGCACCGAATGCATTTCTCCGCGAAGGAGCGAACGGCAAGTTCAACGGCGTCTATCTGCCGTACTTCACGTATGACTCGCTGACGCAAACTCGCTATGCCGGACAGCGCGGCGACTTCTACTACGTGACCGTCGGAACGGGGAACAACCGCCGCACTGAGCGGCATGTCCGGTGGAGTTCTGCTGGCGGTGAGTTCCAACGATTCTTCGACGACGTGCTGGTGATTGCCGCTCAGCATCAGCGCGAGTCACTCGTGCTGCGACTCGAACCGTGGCCATTGCCGCAGTGCGTGCCGTTTACGCAACAGTTGTTGGCAGGGTTCTTCGCTCGCACTTACGACGTGAATTTGGAAGACGGCTTCACGACGGCGCGGCAGAGGATCGAAGC
>JAYTXB010000885.1:0-3312 GCA_043743205.1 Schlesneria sp. | reverse complement strand
TGTTGATTCTTGTGGTACATCAGCCGCAGGGCGCTAGCCCCGGTTCGATTTCGCTTAACCGGGGCTAGCGCCCTGCGGCTAATTTCTGCGGGCCAACAGAATAGAGGAGAGCCGATGTTTTCACGGGCGCGCGTTTCGATGTTGAGCATGATGCTGTTCGCGATCGTTTCGACAGCGACGGCACGCGATGTCCCTGAGAACACGCTTCCAACAGCGAAGGCTCGTGCGGTCGATCAGGCCGTACACGCAGCCATGATCGAACAGAAACTGGTTGGGCTTGCCATCGGCATCTTGCACCAGGGGCGAGTCGTCTATCTGAAGGGATACGGAGACGCCAATCGCGAGCAGAGCGTTCCCGTTACGACCGACACCAAATTCAACTGGGCCTCGAACTCTAAGCCGGTGGCCGCGGTGCTAGCCATGCAACTCATTGAGAAGAAGAAACTGAACCTCGATACCGACGTGAGGAAATACGTTCCCGAGTTTCCCGAAAAGGGACACGTCATCACGACGCGGCACCTGCTCTGCCATCAAAGCGGGATCCCGCACTACGCCAACGGCAAGATCGTGCCGACCGTGCGGAAGTACGATGAGGCCGATCCGTTCTCGCAGCCAGTGCTGGCTCTCGACAAGTTCAACCAGTCGCCGCTGATCTTCTCGCCCGGTGAGAAAGTGGACTATTCGTCTTACGCCTACATCCTGCTCAGCGCGGTAATCGAGCGAGCCGGTGAGCAACCGTTTTACGAGCAACTTCAGTCTCGCATCGCGCAGCCATTGAAGCTGACATCGTTTGACTCCGACACGAACCCCGACGACCCCGAGTTGGCCGTCGGCTATGCCAAGCAGGGCGAGTCCATCGTGAAGTCGCTCGACGAGGCTCAGTTCTGGAAACACGGAGCCGGTGCGTATCGCTCGAACATCCGCGACTTCGCCCGCTGGGCCGAGGCCCTTCTCAACCGACGCCTCGTCACGGAACAAGCTCAAACCGCGATGTGGACAATCCAGCCGACAAAGGACGGCAAGCCAACCACCTGGGGCTTGGGCTTCACGGTCGAAAACGGCTCACAAGGCTTCAAAGTCTCGCACAACGGCAGCCAACCCGAAGTCGCGACGAGAATGGTCCTCTACCCCAAAGCCAAACACGGAGTCGTCGTGATGACCAACAGCGGCTACGCCGACGTTGGCAAGATCTCCACAGCGGTGTATTCCGCACTCAATGCGAAGTGATGGTGCCGTCGAGGCTTCGCGAGACGTATCGGATCAGCGAGTGTCATACCTCGCGCGGCGGAAATTGAGGTGTCGAGAGATCAGCCGTAACGCGGCCAAAATCGAGACTCTGGCGAGCCGCAGGCCGTCAGGCTGCGGGTTCTTGATCGCCGCAGGAAACCCGTGGCCTCACGGCACACGGCTCGCCTAAAACGTCTCACTCATGGCCGTGCGAGGTGTAATTGAGCGAGCCTCATTCCCCGCCGCATGAGGTGTAGTTGAATCGGTGCGTCTCGATGACTCGCCGTACCCAACTTGGGTTGCTAACGGCGAGCGGCGACCACTGGTCCAGCCCTACAGTTTGCTCAACTTCAAATTGGATGCTGCCGTAGAACTCCCAATGCGTCATCGTGTGCCGTCGTCGCGAGTCGCTCGTTTCGTCCGATGCGCACGACCGCTAGAATCTGAGCCGGTCTCAATTGCTCATCATGCCGCTGTTGTCGCCTTCGATTTTGAGGCGCGCTGCGCGGCCCTTCATACCAATCAACGGAAGAGGAGTCTGCATGTCGAACTCACTGCGCGGACAGTGCCTAGTGGCAGCCAAGTCACTGCGCGATCCTCACTTCTACAAGACGGTCGTGCTGATGCTCGAACATTCCGAGCAGGGGGCGACCGGAATAGTCCTGAACCGTCCGTCGTCCGTGCGCGTCTCGCACGCGTTGTCGGGGCACTTCACGATTCCCGACACCGACGATCCCGTCTTCATCGGCGGTCCCGTCGAACCGACCGCACTGGTGATGCTGCACGATGCGGAAGAGGTCGGTTGCTCAGAGTCCTCTCCCGCACCGAGGGTCTTCGTGGGAGGCAGTGCCGAGTCCTTCGAACGCGTGCTGCTCTGCGGTGCCGACAACGCGGACGGTCGACCGCACTTTCGCGTCTTCTCGGGCTACTCGGGCTGGAGTTCCGAGCAACTCGAAGGCGAGATCGAACGAGGCGATTGGCTAGTCCATACGAGCAGCCACAAACTGGTCTTCGAGACCGATCCTTATGAGGTCTACGAAGTCGCGCTCGAACAACTGTTAGCAGCCGACTCCGTGATGCCCTACCGCATGAAAGACGCGTCGAGGAACTGAAGGCGAGAAATTCGTGGCGCGCTCCACCGACGGCTGGCAGGAGCGTTCGTGGCGAGTTCAACCTACAGCGCACCGCTGCCGGTTAGGACCACACGAATCGTGCGGAACATGATCTTGAGATCATTCAGATAGCAGCAGTTCTGAAGATAGAGCAGGTCGAGGTTCACCTTCCGTTTGAAGCTTTCGATGTTGTTGTCGTAGCCGTTGATGACCTGTGCCAGCCCGGTCAGACCCGGCTTCAGACCGAGCCGGTTGATGTAGTTCGGGATCTCTGCCGACAGTTTGTCGATGAACTCAGGGCGTTCGGGGCGCGGTCCCACGAGCGACATCTCGCCACGCAACACGTTCCAAAGTTGAGGCAACTCATCCAGTCGAGTCTTCCTCATGAAGCGGCCGATGCAGGTGACGCGCGGATCGCCTTTCACGGCAAACTGAGCACCGTTCTTCTCGGCGTCGATCCGCATCGTCCGAAATTTGTAGAGCGTAAACGGCTTTCCATAGCCGTCGTCGCGACGACGATTGATTCCGGTGCCACGTCGCTCGACGCCATCGGGGAGATCCCGTTGATCACCTCGCTGGCGGCGGTCGCGTTTCTTCTGTCGCAGGTTCAAGCCAACGCGTTGCTGACTGAAAATGATCGGGCCGCGCGAGGTCAAACGGACCGCCAACGCCACCAGCAACAGGACCGGAGACAGCAGGACCAACATGGTCGCCGAGACCACGACATCGTTGATCCGTTTCAACATCCGAGTCGTCTCGCCCAAGCACCGCGTGTTACGACGTGGCCGCTCTAGGCGGAGGCGAGTCAACCATTCCGTCGAGGGCAGGTTGTCGTCCGCGACATAATGGTCAAACAGATCCGCGAACTCGTCCCTAATCGGCAAGACGGACGGTTCCAAAACAGTCGAACTCATGGGGATTCCTCATACCGAATGAACGGCCCAACCAATCGGATTCCAACCGCTGGTTTCAC
>JAYTXB010000884.1:0-5313 GCA_043743205.1 Schlesneria sp. | reverse complement strand
TCGATTGCGCATTTGCTGGGGGCCACGCAGACGTGGCCCCCAGCCATCCCGCCCCAACAGCCTCTACGACTACAAAATCGCCGGCATGGAAGCGGGCGGCAGCTACAACCAAACCGACGCCGAAGGCTTCTTACGCATCATGGGGCTGCCCGGTCGGGTGCAGGGGCGAGTACGACCGCGTCCGTATTGAACTCCTAGAATGGGCGTGACCACCGTACCGAACTGCCGCGATCACTGGGGCGACGTGATCGCGGTGATGAGGCCGGAGCAGGACTACGAGGTCGCACGATCTGCTGGCCGCTGTCTACGAGATCATGGGAATTGACACGAGCCTCTCGTTCCTCGATCACTCCGGTAACGTGATCCCGATTCTGACCGAAGCGACTCCGATTCGCGAGATTCTGTGAGCGGTCTCTCACACGATTCGGTGTGGCCTTCCGAAAACTTCCGTTAAGGACTTGTCGTCTCTGCGTGACGAGAGGTTTCCGAAGTAGAAGGTGCCCAATTTCGTGACAGAGTGTGGCGGAGGCACATCCGGCATCAACGGACTTTTGGGCGGTGAATGCTTGCCGATGAAGAACGCACAATCTGGCAGCCTGTGCTAAGAGACCAGTTCCTCCGTGCCGTACGACATGACCTCTTCGAGCAGATCGCCTTCGCACAGATTGGCGACCGATTCGATGACGAAGTCTGGTCGGTAGGCAAATCGGCCGAGGTCTTCGCGGGTGGTCGAGCCACTGAGCACGAGCGCCGTGCGGTAACCCATCATGACTCCACCCAAGATGTCCGTATCCATCGTGTCGCCGATGACGATCGTGTTGGCCGAAGCGAGTCCCAATTCCTTGCGCGCCGCTCGCATCATGACCGAACTCGGTTTTGCCCACACTGAACGCCTTGAAACCCGTGGCGGTTTCCAGCATCGCCACAAACGCACCGCACCCGGCGCGAGTTCCCGCTGCAGTCGGACAGTTCGGGTCCAGATTGGTCGCAATCAGCTTCGCGCCACGCAATATCATTCGTACGGCAGCGTCGAGGGCTTCCATCGTGAAGGTGCGACCCTCACCGACGACGACATAGTCGGGATCGTCATCCACGATGGCGTAACCGTTCTGATGCAACGCTTGCAGCAGACCACCTTCACCAATCACGAACGCCGTTCCGCCCGGTTTCTGGCTGGCGAGGAACCGGGCCGTCGCCATCGCGCAGGTAAAGATGTGATCTTCATCGACGCGGATTCCCATGCGAGCCAGTCTGCACGCGACATCGCGTCGCGTGCAGACTGTTGTTCGTGAGAAACGTAAACGGGATGTCCCGTTCCAGTAGCAAATGAATGAACTCATCCGCTCTGGGGATGAGTTGCTTGCCTCGATAGATCACGCCATCCATGTCGATTAAAAAGCCGGGTCTGTTCACAAGTATCCCCTCATTGCAAAGTCCGTTGGCTCGAAATGAGCGGCGGATATTTGAGGGATCGCAATTGCCGTGCCCGGCCGTCGGGGAGCGTCCTCTTCGGAAATCACTCTTGTCCGACAAGCCGATCGGTTTGTAAGTCCCGAAGGTCAGGCTGAGCCTGACGATTGGTGGTTGTGGCGGCGACATCGAACCCAGAGTCAGTCACAGCCTGACCAACACGACTGAGATGTTGCCGGAGATCTGGGGCGGGGAGATTGGGGGCGGCGTCATCGCCGCCCCCAATCTCGTTGGTGTGTTGATTGCGAATTTGCCGGGGGCCACGCAGACGTGGACCCCAGCCACCCGCCCGTGGGCGTTTCAGTGCTTTGGCACAAGAGGCAACTCCACCTATTGAATCAGAACACCGACCGTTCGTCGCAGTCCTGTAAGTCCGGTTCCACCGGCCGGTACACGAACAAACTGGATCGACCGATAAGACGTGGCAGCTTTCATTGAAGTAGACCATTCAGAAGCTGACCCCCACCGCTCGCCCGACGTTATATATCGCGCGACATAAACTGATTTTTTCTGAGCGGTGAACGTGAGTCCTCGGGCTATTGAAGTAGAGAACCGGAGGACTCACGTCCACCGCTCGGAAAGGCCTCATTCATACCCGTGCGAGGTATCGCTCACGGTTTAGCAATGACCGTCAGTTTGATGAGCGGCGTGCAGGGGCCGGGCATGCCGGTGCGGATGTCGCTGGTCCAAGTTTGAGCGATCGTGATGCCGTAAGTGCCGGGATGGATGTCCGGCGCGACTTTAATCGGGACTTCGACCACACCCGACTTGCCGTCTTCACTCAACTTGATCGGCAGATTCTGAGGCGTTGTCAGGACGCAGGCGACTCCGGCCGTGGCGATGTTCACCACGATCGGCATCTCCTTCACGTCGCCCACTCCGAGAACCTTGACTGGGATTGTCGCGGCTCCACCGGCAACGATCGTGATCTCGGAAGCGATCGCCTCCAACCACGGGCCTTGCGATTTGGCCACCGCCAGGCGCGAGACAGGGCTGACGCGGAAGAAGCCGGTGTCGCTGGAGTAGAAGAGAGACAGTGGGATCGATGTCCGTTCGATAACATCCGCGAGCGCGGCGTTGGCGAGCGTCCGGCGTAAGCCGGACGGTTCTTCCAGATGGTTTTTGATGTGTTTGGTTTGTGTGCGGCGACAGAACTAAACGGAACAAGACGAAGTGGAAAACGAAGAACCAGCGGGCTGACGCCCACCGCTCGCCTTTCACGCGAACACTTCGTCGATCGCCCGACCACCGTTGTTGATTTGGATCGGGCGACCGTCGTTTGAGATGTATTCCTTCGTGTCGTCGATCCCCATCAGCTTGAAGATCGTGGCGGCGTAATCGAGGGTCGAATTCTCTTTGCCGACGACACGCTCACACTTGGAATCGGTCTGGCCGATGATGCTGCCCATGCGAATGCCCGCGCCGCTGAAGCCGATGGCGTTGGTGAGATGCCAGTGGTCTCGACCCGCCGCGCCGTTCACGCGCGGCGTGCAACCGAACTCACCCGCACACAACACGACCGTGTTGCTCAGCATTCTGCGTTCGGACAAATCCGTGAGCAGCGCCGACCACGCCTTGTCGAGCGTTGGCAGCAGTTTGTCCCTCAGCGTGATGAAGTTCGCCGCGTGAGTGTCATAGCCGCCGAAATCGACCGCGACGAAGCGGACTCCTGATTCAACCAATCGCCGCGCGAGGAGCGTCGCCTGACCTTCGCGCGTTCGGCCGTAACGGTCTCGCAGCGCGTCCGGTTCGGCATTCAGATCGAACGCCTGCTTGGCGACGGGGGATGTGATGAGGTCATCCGCCTGGCGATAGAACTCGCCGCGGTCGGCCACCGCGCCGGGCGACTTGTCGATCTTGCGCTGCCAGTCGTCGAGCCGGTCGAGGATGCGGCGGCGGCGTTCGGTTCGCTCGGCCCCGACCTGCGACGGGATCGACACGTCATCGACCGAGAAGTCCTTGTCCTGCGGATTCCGCTTCACCATCAGCGGGTCGTAAGCCGACCCGAGATAGCCACCGCCCGAATAGCCCATCGGGTTCGGGACGCACTGCACATAGGGCGGCAGACCGTTCTTCCAGCTCAGCTCCTTCGACACGACCGACCCAAAGCAGGGATAAACCGTCGAGCCAACGGGGGCTCCGTTCACATCGGGCACCTACGGATAACCGGTCAGCATCCAGTGAGTCGCCTCGGAGTGCTGCGTCCCACCGTGAACGATCGTCCGGGCCTGACAGACCTTGTCCATCTGCCGACTCATCAGCGGCAGATGTTCGCAGACGTTGAGGCCCGGCAGATTGGTCGCGATCGGTTTGAACTCGCCTCGGTACTCGACGGGGGCATCGGGCTTCATGTCGAGCGTGTCGATGTTGCTCAGCCCGCCGCTGGTCCACAGCAGGATGAAGTTGGTGTCCTTGCGAGCGATTGCGGGCAAAGCCTGCTCGGCCTGAAGCAGCTTCGGCAGCGACATGCCGAAGAGGCCGAGGCTACCCACCTGCAAGAACGATCGGCGAGAAGTGCCTTCGCAGTTTCGGGATTGATGATCGAGTTGGAACATGGTTCATCTCCCTTTGGAGTGCGGCGATTCATCGCCGCTTTCTTTTCTTGGCTTTTGGGCAACCTTGAACGAACATCCTCTGCCAAGCGGCAGCGGACTAAAAACGGCGATACAGAAAGCAAAGCGGCGATGAATCGCCGCACTCCAAATTTCAGTGGTTGAACACAAACTCCGAACAATTCAGCAACGCCCACAACACGTCCTGCCACGCTTCGTCGCGAGAACCTCCGCCGGTGAGGGCCTCGCGCATGGCTTGGCGTTCGTCTTCGGTGGGCTTTCGCGAGAGAGCCGTCAGGTACAGCTCTTCGGTGATTTCGTCATCCGTGCGGTTGTCCTTGAGTCTCTCCGACAGGCGGCCGGTTGGTGCGATGATCTTCTCGTGCAGAGCCGTACTGTTGGCGAGGTGCAGGGCCTGAGACAGATCGGGGTTGAGCCGCGCGAGCAGTCGCACGGGCTGTTCCGCTGAGGCTTTCCAAACGTGGTCAGAAAGAGCGACGTGATCGTCGGGTCGGGGAGGGCGATTGCGCGCGTGCCGGTCGGCTGACCATCGAACTTCTCGACGCAGCCCGTCACGTCGTTGAGAGCATCGAGCAACACTTCTGCCGACAAGCGGCGAGGGACTCGATGCGTGAAGAGGTGTCCGTCGGCGTCTCGCAACGGATGAAGTTCGAGGGCGAGTTGGTACACGTGCGAGTTGCAGATCGTGCGAAGCAGGTGCTTCGAGTCGAAGCGATGCTCGGCGAAGTCCTTGGCCAGCGCATCGAGCAGACTCGGCAATGAGGCCGGATTGGTGGCTCGCATGTCATCGACCGGTTCAACAAGGCCGGGGCCGAGCATCGCGGCCCAATACCGGTTGGCGAAGTTCCTCGCGAAGAACGGGTTGTCGGGACGAGTCATCCAATCAGCCAGTTGCTGTCGCGGAGTCGGTCGTGTTGTCAGCAGGAGCAGACGCGGGGGAAGAACCGAGGGGACTCACGTCCCCCGCTCACAAGGAGAGATGCTTCCCCGAAGACGCGCGGGGCGACGGCCATCTGCGGCTTAAAGCCGAGTAGTGAAGTAGGGTGGGACCAGCTCGCTGCGAGCGCCGGCCCACCAATTCCGAATCACGGCGATAGCTCACGACCGCACCGTGGTGGGACCCGCAGCGCTCGCAGCGAGCTGGTCCTGTCTTTTACACACAACTCATGCTGAGGTTTCAGGTCCGAAGGTGAGCCAGGCTTGGGAGAAGTCGAGCATTCTTCGGAGGCCGATCCAGAGGGATTGGGGGCCGGGTGGGGGTTCGGTGGGG
>JAYTXB010000883.1:0-2686 GCA_043743205.1 Schlesneria sp. | reverse complement strand
CATCAACAACAGTGCCGGGCCATGATTGGGGTTGTCGGTGTAGACGGACCTCAACACACACACGTCGTCGATGACGGAACTGAAGTGCGGCAGCAACTCGCTGACGGGAACACCGCTCTCACCGCGCGGCGCGAACTGAAACGGTGACGGCATCAAACCGGCGGTCTTTCGTTCCGTCCGAAAGGCGTCGAGTTCCGCTGGCCGCTGCCCTTCGCTCTTGGTGAGAGCCGGCTTGGGATCAAACAGGTCCGGACCAAACGGACCTCCGTTCATGAAGAGCTGAATGACCCGCTTGGCCTGCGGCGCGACGTGCGCAGCCAACGTCTTCGCCGCCGCTTCCTGCGACAGCGCGCTCATCAAGCCGATCGCGCCGAAGCCACCTGCCAACGAGCCGACCATCTGCCGGCGAGTCATCGGTAACGGAGCGAACGCCATGTGTGAACTCTCTTTCAATGCGAACCAAGCTTTCAACGCGAAGCAGGATCGGCAACCGATTCGTACAGTTGCCAGGTGCGACCTTCGCAACAGCCCCTTCCGAATGCAAGCCGACGTTGTTGACCGAGATCACACGGTACGCATGCTTCGCCCCAGAAGCGGCTTCCTTGTCGAGGAACTTCATTTCGAGCAGCGGCTTTTCCGGAGTGTCGTGATACGACATCGACTGAAACAGCGGGCGACCGAAGCGACCGATCGGCCTCTCGGGGACTTGGCTTGATCGGCTGGCCATCGCGCTCGATGACGAATGACATCAGGCCGCTCTCGAAGTCGGCGTGAGCGTCCCATGTGATCCATTGCCGCTCATCGCGGGTGAAGTCTCGGCAATGAGCGATGCCAAGTGAACAGACTGGCCTTCAATTTCTGAGCGATGTCAGGTTGAGACGCCGCGACGTTGTCGGCTTCGAGCGGGTCGTTGGCAAGGTCATAGAGTTCCGTGCCGGAGCCATCGGCGTTGATGAGCAGCTTCCAGTTCCCGTCGCGTGTGGCCAAGTTCGGACTGCGGTCGTTTCCGTCGGGATATTTGAACGACGTGTCGTTGCGACCGTACTCCCAGAAGAGCGGCTGGGGCCGAATGAGCGGCCTGCCAGCGAATGCCGACGAAATGGTGAGGCCATCACCGACGTATCCCTCGGGAAGCGTTGCACGTCCGATCGCGGCCAGCGTCGGCAGCAGGTCCACGGCGTGAATGAGCGAGGTGTCATCGACTTGTCCGGCGGAAACATGGCCCGGCCATCGGACGATGAAGGGAAGCCGAATGCCTCCTTCGTAAAGACTGAGCTTGCTGCCGCGCAGTCCGTTGTTGCGTTCTCCGCCGAAGGTCGGCAACGCTCCATTGTCGGTGGCGAAGATCAGCAACGTGTTACTCGGGACCGCATCCATTAAGCGACCGATCTGTCGGTCCATCTCGGTGATGACTCGGATGAGATTGGCCCGCCCGGCGTCCTTTCCGCTAGCCACCTCCGCAGGCACCCACGGCGTGTGAGTGTCATCGAGCCAGAGATTCACGAAGCACGGCTGCGACGAGTGCAACCGCAAGAACTCGATCGTCTGATCGACCATCCAGCGCGTCCGGTCATGTCGGGAAACTTGTTGAGGCTCGGTCACTTTTTCCCAGGGTAGCGTCTTCAATCCCAACCTGGCGGCAGGCTCGGGGCTTTCGTAGGTGCCAAGACCAAGGTCATAGCCATAGGCGGCAAACTTCGGTGGGTTCACCACGTCGCGGCCACCGCCGAGATGCCACTTCCCCACATGAGCGGTTGCATAACCCGCCTCTTTCAACACGCGCGGCAGTGAGGGAGCCTCGGCGTCCAAGAAGTCCGCCTGTTCGCACTCACGGTTTCCCTGTCGAGTCTGAAGATAGCTGGTGATGTTCCATCGCGACGGATACTGCCCCGTAATCAAACCGCATCGCGACGGCGAGCAAATGGGCGACGCCGAGTAGTACTGCGTGAACCGCATTCCTGCTTGAGCCAGCCGCTCCAACTGCGGAGTCGCCGCGATCTTCCCACCATAACAACTGGTATCACCCAGCCCCATGTCGTCGGCTAGGATGAAGATGATGTTGGGGCGAACCGCTACTTGAGCAACAGCCTCTGCGGCACGAACAACGTTGCCGAGCAACAACAAAGACAGGACGAATGTGAGTTGCCGTGACATGTATTCTGTTCCACTTTGGAATGTCTCCGACGCTAAGTGCCTATCCGAAAACTTCCGAAGTCTTCTGAGACTTCGGAAGTTTGGCGAGGTTCTCGGATAGGCTCTAAGGTCCGGCGAGCAAGACTCCATCCGGTTATTGCCCGACGCTCGTCAGCAATCCGGACAATTGACGCCGCTCTTGGGACTCACTGACCCAGCGTGACATCCTTCAGCGTCAGCGAACGCGTACTCACTCCGCTCGCTGACGACACGGTTTGCGACAGCGTGGCGGGGAGATCGAGCTTGCCGATGCGCTGCCAGGTTTGGCGAGTCGTTTCGACGCGGGTAATGGCTGAGGTGGTGGCATCTCGGTATTGGACTTGGAAGGCGCGGGGCAGGACCTTGCCGTCGGCGTTTCGTTCGCTGTCGAGCATTTGCAGCGACATGTTCTCTCTGCCGAGGCCGCGATTGACGACAGTGATCTCATCGTCGCGGATGCGGTAGGTCGAGGCGAAGCGGCCACCGTGGAACGTGAGCAATCGCCCGAGCGGAT
>JAYTXB010000882.1:0-2961 GCA_043743205.1 Schlesneria sp. | reverse complement strand
ACGCTTAATTTTGGGGTAGCCATGTTCGCCAGAACGTGGGAATCCCGCACTCTGGCGAGTGCAGCTACCCGATTATTTAGCGTGGCGGACGCACTAGGTTTCCGGCACGGTTTTCCTCGGCCAACCGATTGATTCGTCGAACATCGGCGGCGGAAAACTTCCACCGCAAGATCGCGCGAGCGAATTTTTCGCAAGCAAACGGTTCCTTGGGATCGACGACCCGTCGAAGGATCCCCATTTCATTCGTAGCGAGGGCAGATGCGGAAGGCATCAATGACTTCTCCGCGTTCTATACCTCACGCGGCCCGAATTGAGACGTAGCTGCACCTTCCCAGAGTGCGGGCGGGACGCTCAACAAGCCCACGTTCTGGCGAAACGTGGCTACATTCAATGGTCGTCGCCGCAATCGACCCTCGTGGCCAGTATAGAAGCAGCCGGACGCGGCCGATGAAGGCAGAAGTTTTTACTTGTGAGTGTTCAAAATGGCATCTACCAGAATCCCTCAAGGGCACCAAAACACTGGCGGCCCAAAGCTGCCGCCAGTGGCACCCGGCGAAGCGGGCTTCACCAACGACTTCTCAGTGCGAGCCACCACACACGGGCCGCGTCGCGTTGTCACGCGATCACGGGGAGCCAAAGTTTACTAGACGGTTGCGGCTGTCACCCAGCAGACTGCCAATGTTAATGTAGACATCGGCCGGACTTGAACCGCTGTCGATCACGAAATTATCAATTTTGCATAGGCGGAAAGTGGCCCGATTACGCCCCGTTCCCAAATGCAGACTGAAATCGACGGCAACCAGACCGTCCCACATGATCGTGTCGTCTCCCGCCCCCAAATTGCAGTTGACGGTTTTGATCTTTTTATTCTTATCCACTGTGAACACGTCAGTGGCTTTGCCATTGATCTTCGTCTTGGTCCCGGCTGTGATGGTTAGCCTGCCGTTTCTGAAGTCGTGTTTCACCGTGAGGTTGTTCTTGCCACCGTCGCCGGTCAGCGTCAGCGTCTTCGTGCTCTTGTCGAACGTGGCGGTAACCTGTGAGTCGCCATCGACGCCGCCGCCGCCAAGGTTTCCGACCCAACAGCCGTAAAAGCTGGTGGCGAACATGCTGCTGAACCACACGCTGCCATTGGCGGGGTCGATCGCGATTCCGTTGTAATCGCCCCAGCGGGAGGCGCTGGTAGTTGCGGTCCCCGCCTTGAGGACGTTGCTGGCCTGGAACGTCGCGTCGGCGGGCGTCTTCACCGTGTAACGACACTCGACGAACACCGAATCACTCCCCCGATTAAACACCGCGTAGACGTTGTCATTCGCATCCGCCGTGACCATCGGGTAAGAGAAGCCCTCGTTCGCGGCACCGATCACCTCGTCGAGGATCTTGGCTCTGGTATCGACTCTAAACGACTTGATGCCCGCCGCGAGGTTGAAACCGCCCGCCTTGACGCTGTGTCCGGTGTAGACGACACCGTTCCGAAACACGGCGTTCATCAGACGACCGTCGCTGCCATCGACCGTGCCGCCACCCGGCTGCGGCATTTCATCGGGAAAATTCCAGGTGTTGATGTTCACCTTTCCGTCCACCGTCAGCACGGGCAGCGTATTCGTGGCGTTCGGCCACGTACCTGTGATGGAGAATAGCGACAGATAGTTGCTGCCCCCAAACGGAGCGCTGACCAAGTAGCCCTTGCCAGGTGTGCCGAACGTGACGCAGGGCTGAATGGTAAACGACTGAGCGTTCATTGCGTCCGGCGTGTCGATGAAATCGACAAACTTAGTGGTGCCGGTCGGCGTGTAGAACTGGCTCTTGGCCATCACCCGAATCTTGGTGTAGGCGAAGTTTTGGAAAAAGTGGAACTGGTTGCTCGTCACGTAGAAGTTGGTGTTGTCGAAACCCAGTTTCTGATAGTCGGCCGGGGCGTCCGTATCGGTCGTGCCATCGACATCCGAGCGCTGTGCAAACAGATCCCAGCCCTGCGTGGGATCCGCCGTTTTCGACACCTGGATCAGGAAGAACCCTTTGTCTCCGTTGGTGAAGTCGGCGGTATCCCACAGGATGACGAACCGGTTGGCAAAATGGTCGTAGACCGCCCACGGGTCAAACGGGATGGGATCGATATCGGTGTTGGTTGCGAAGAAGTCGGAGAATAGAACGGCCGGATCGACTGTCACCGCGTTGCCGCCCGTTTTGTCTGTGATGCGAAACAGCGAGTTCACCGCCTGAACCACATGGTTCGGTCCGGCCGCCAGAGTCGGGTCGGCCGGTTGAAAGCGACCGGAATCATCGACTCCCGCAAAATTGGCGGTCAGTGCTGGCGCGGAGGCTGGAGGCTGAGCGGCCGAGGCTGCCGCGACTTTGGACTGCGATGACGCGCCTGCGGCACGTGCGCGACTCGTGGGCTGCCGCAGCGGGATCACGTGGGGGGTGCCGGTCGCAGCCCCTTGAGCCACGGGCAACTTCTCCACGGAATACATTGGTTCCGAACTCTTCCCCGGCAAGCCGCGCGGCGCGGCCGCCTCGGCCTGGGAAATGACGGACCAGCCCCACAGTGCCAAGGCCAGTCCGATCCAGCGGCGGCGTCCCCAAAACTCCTGAGGTGTTGACAATTTAGCAGCAACGATGCTCTTCATGATGCCCCCCGAATCAAATACACAGACTGCAAACGACCGTCGGCACTGCGCCGGCGGTCATGGAGTCGATCAGACAGTAAGATTTGCGGTGGCGGAAGTCAAAGAGGGAAATGAAGGGAATGCGGTAGATAGAACGGAACTTCAATATGCTCTCGGTCGAACTCGACCTTGAACTCGGCTGGGGAGGCCCATGATTCTGAGGAAGCCTTCGGCGTCGGTTTGGTTGTAGGAACCGCCCGCTTCCATGCCGGCGATTTTGTAGTCGTAGAGGCTGTTGGGGCGGGATGGCTGGGGGCCACGTCTGCGTGGCCCCCAGCAAATGCGCAATCGA
>JAYTXB010000881.1:0-6913 GCA_043743205.1 Schlesneria sp. | reverse complement strand
GGCCAACCTTAAGTGGTTGCCCCAATGGTGGGCCTCGAAGACTCGACCGCACCCTACAAACCCCGCAACTTCAAACTGGACGGAGCCGTGGGGGCGACTTCATCATCACTTGACCTCGAGCAACTCAACCGTGAAGTGGAGTGTCGCGCCAGCAGGAATGGTCGGTGGCTGGCCGTTGGGATAGCCGAGCTTTCCGGGGATCAAGAGTTCAATCGTTCCCCCTTCACCCACCAATTGCAGCCCCTCAGTCCAGCCGGCAATGACGCCGTTCAGTGGAAACTCAGCGGGGGTGCCTCGCTTGTAAGATTCATCAAACACGGTGCCGTTGGTGAGTTTGCCTCGGTAGTGGACCTTGACCTTGTCGGTGGCCTTCGGTTTCCGGCCGGTCGATTCCTTCGTGATCTTGTAGCTCAATCCCGAGGCGGTGGTGGTGAAACCTTTTGGGACGATGCTATCTGGCGGGCTGGTGGGTGGCGGACCTTGTGTGTTGGGGCCGTGTTCGCCGTTCGGACCATGCTCGTGATCATGCTTCTCGGCGGGCTTCTCATCTTCACCGACAAAAATCAACTCGACGAGGAAGTGCAGCGTTGCTCCTCCCGCAATCATCGGAGGCTGACCAGCATCCCCGTAACCGAGGTCACTGGGAATTTCGAGTTCGATCATGCCCCGCTCACCGATGAGTTGCAGTCCCTCAGACCAACCTTTGATGACACCGCTGATCATAAGCTGGGCTGGCTTACCGCCCGTGCCGTAGGTGCTATCGAAAATCTCTTCGTTGTCGAGCCAGCCGCGATAGTGAACGGTCACGATGCTCTTGGGGTTGGGCTTCTTTCCGTCCGACTTGCGCCGGATGCGGTACTTCAATCCCGACTCCGTTTTGGTGAACTCTTCGGTAGCGCCAGCATCGACCGGGCCGGGCATCGCGATTTCGGCCTGCTTCCTGACGGCCACCACGGGAGCAGCAGACCAGTCGCAACCAGTTCCACACAACACGACCAGCAACAACAACGCAGTAAGCAGACGACCATTAGGCATGATGAACGAGACTCCACAGTGACTAAGGAAACAAGGATTGACCAAGCATCGAATGAGTGAGAACGCTCGCTGGCCTGTCGTTCGAGCGGGGCGTATGATCCGCGATCGACGGTTCATTTTCCACCCGCTTCTGAGTTACTGAGACCTTTGGAGAGCAACACCATGCAGCCGTGGCAAATCGGAGTTTTCGCGTCGGTCGATGCCGGACTGGGCGTTCATTTGGATGTGGCACGTGAGTTGGGAATCCCGACCGTTCAGGTCCACTCGCCACACAAGCCGACTCGCACACAGGCCGCAGCCGACACGTTCCTCGCGAACTGTAAGAGAGCGGGAATCACCGTGACATGCGTGTTCGGTGGCTTCGATGGTGAGAGCTACGCCGACATTCCGACCACGGCCAATACGGTCGGACTCGTCCCCGAAGCGACTCGCTCGGCCCGTGTGCAAGAGATGACGGAAATCTCCGACTTCGCCAAGTTGCTCGGTTGTGGAGCTGTCGGCCTGCATGTGGGATTCGTCCCCGCCGATCGCAATGGCGCGAGCTACAAGGGGCTGCTCGAAACGACGCGGGGGTTGCTCGATCATGTCGCGGCCAACGGTCAGAACCTGCATCTCGAAACGGGGCAAGAGTCCGCCGATCATCTGCTCGAATTCATTCACGATGTCGGTCGCTCGAATCTGTTCATCAACTTCGACCCGGCCAACATGATCCTGTACGGAACCGGCAACCCGATTGAGGCTCTCCAGAAAGTCGGCCACTTGGTCCGCAGCGTCCATTGCAAAGACGCGAAGTGGGCGGCAGAAGCTGAACGGGGCAAGTCGTGGGGCTGTGAGGTCGCCCTCGGTGAAGGTGACGTGGGAATGGAAACGTACCTGCGAACACTCAAGGAGCTGGGCTATCACGGGCCACTGACCATCGAGCGTGAGATCGCTCACGACCGCGAACGCCAGAAACGCGACATCGGCACGGCAGCCGCGCTGCTGCAACAGTTGAGATCGCAGATTCTGTGACGAGCCGGAGCGTTACTCGGTTCGGGACGAAAAGCGAAGAGGAGACCTTCGGTCGGGGGGGTCGGCGGGGTCAAGAGACCCGCGCCGAACGCCGAACCTTTTTTTGATGCCCCACGCCGAGTTTCTCGAAGAAGGTATTCACCGAAGTTCAATGGAGGTGGTCCGATGAACGACGAACAAGAGTTCCGCAATCTGGCGCTGCGGGAGTTGCGTCACTTCAAGTGGCTGGCAGTTGCAACGTTCGCCGTGTTTCTGCTGTGTGGAGTGGCAATCGGGACGGGAGCGGTCTTGATCGGGGTAGCGGTTTATCAAGAAGAGAACACCTTTGCAAAGACCGCCGAGGCGCTCTTCGATTCGGGGAAGTTTGATCAATTACAGATGGTCGCGACGGCCCGGCTGATCCACTACCCCATTGATGTTCACGCTTTCTACTACAAAGCCAAAATTCACTTTCAGGACAAGCAGTGGGCTGAAGCCCTCGCACTATTCGAGCAAACCAAGAGGCTTGAACCAGCGTGGTCTGACGTACTTCAGCCGTACATCGACCAATCTCGTGAACGGATTGCCGACGGTCAGGATGCTGCGACGCCAAACCCAGCCTACAATTAGACGAGCAGTCAGGATGGGCCTGACCGCATCGTATGATGCGGCACTCTTGCCCGTCTTGATTGCCGTCTTCAAACCAGACGGGCAAGAGTGCCCGTCCTACGTCTCAATCATTGCTGTCGCTCGCCTTGGTGAACGAGGAATGCACGCGACGCGAAGGTGATGACAATCACAAAGTTCGGAAGCGAGACGAAACGTTGAGTGAACCGCTGAGTGAAATTTATGACGATCGCATCATGGACCATTTCGAGTCGCCCTATCACAAGGGGCATCTCGCGTGTCCGACTTGCTCGCACTCGGATCGCAATCCGATCTGCGGCGATCAAGTCACAGTGGAACTGCTGATTGACGAGCAGAATCGAGTGAAGGAAGCTTACTTCGATGGCAAGGGGTGCGCGATCAGTCAGTCGGCGGCGTCGATCTTGTGTGAGGCAATCGAGGGGAAGTCGATCGACGAATTAAAGGACTTCCAAGCCCAAGACATGCTCGACCTGCTTAAAGTTCGGCTCACGGCGAGTCGTCAGAAATGCGGACTGCTCAGCTTCAAGGTTCTCAAGACGATGCTCTATTCGCTCGATCAACAGCGCGAACCTGCCAGCTCCGGCTGAGTCCTTTTCCCGTTCTCCTTTCGTCAAAAACATCCGAAGTCTTCGGAGACTTCGGATGTTTGTATTCGTGACGTTTGCGACAAAAGTCTTGTGAGCCGGGTGCCGTGAGGCCCCGGACTCTGGAATCTGGCTGAGAACCCGGGGCCTCACGGCACCCGGCTCGCCTCGTTTCGACTTTTTTCGGAAACGTCATTGGTGTTTCAATCGGCTCGCTGCCCTCTGTTTGTTCATTCTTCCTCTGCACCCCGCCGCCTTCTGAGACCTGATCGTGTCCTCCCTGCCCAACTTACCCTTCGATATCGAAGCCGTTCGTCGCGACTTCCCGATCCTTCAACAGCGACTGGCGGGCGACGTGCCGCTCGTCTATCTCGACACTGCCGCCACGTCGCAGAAGCCGCGCGCGGTGATTGCGAAGGTCGTCGAGTGCTTCGAGCAGTACAACTCGAACGTCCATCGCGGCATTCATCAGCTCGGCGATCGGATGACGACGGAGTTGGAGTCGGCGCGAGAGAAGGTTCAACGCTTTCTCGGCGCACGTGAGCCCGATGAGATCGTCTTCACGTCGGGCACGACGATGTCGATGAACATTGTCGCGCACGGTTGGGCCAGAAAATTTTTAAAGCCGGGTGACGAGATACTCCTCAACCCAATGGAGCATCACGCGAACCTCGTTCCTTGGCAGTTGGCCGCGTCCGCAACGGGGGCCGAACTGCGGTATATCCCGCTCACGAACGACGGTCGCCTCGATCTGAGCCAGCTCGATACGTTGTTGACTCGCCGCACGAAGTTGGTCGCTGTGACGGCGATGTCCAACGTGCTGGGGACGATCAACCCGATCGACGTACTCGCACAGCGTGCTCACGATGTCGGAGCATTGATTTGCGTCGATGGTGCTCAAAGCGTGCCTCACGCGCCGACCAACGTCCGCTCGCCCAGCATCGACTTTCTCGCGTTTTCGGGGCACAAGCTCTACGGCCCGACGGGGGTGGGCGTCCTGTATGCGCGGCGCGAATTGCTGGAAGCGATGGACCCATTCTTGGCGGGCGGACACATGATTCGCGAAGTCTTTCTCGACTCTTCCACGTGGGCTGATCCGCCCGCGAAGTTTGAAGCCGGGACGTGCCCGTTCATCGAAGCGGTCGGTTTGGGGGCAGCGATCGACTACGTGAATCAGCTCGGTCTACCGAACATGATGCAGCACGAACACGCGCTGTCGGTCCAAGCCCACGCGCGACTCGCCGCCGTCCCCGGCGTGACCATTTACGGCCCGGCCGTCGAACACAAAGGAGCGATCCTGAGCTTCACGGTCGATGGTGTTCACCCACACGACCTCTCTGACCTGCTCGATCGACGCGGGGTCGCCATCCGTGCGGGGCATCACTGCACGATGCCACTCCACGAACTCCTCAACCTGACCGCGACCGCCCGCGCCAGTTTCGCCTTCTACAACACGTTTGAAGAAGTGGATTCCCTCGTGGAGGCGGTGATTGCGGCACGAAAGACGTTTCGTTTGAAGGAGTGAGTTGTCTTGGCACTCACCACCGTTCACGTCACAAACAGTCTGCCTTGGAGTTTGTCATGAAAAGTGAGCCGACGTTCCAACCGAGCCAGCGGTCTCGCTGGGCCAAGGATCAAGCCATCAGCTTTCTGATGCAGCAGGCGGTTGAGAATCGCGATGTGATCTCGTTGGCGGCGGGGTTGGTCGATGAGGCGAGTCTCCCCGTTTCGGAATGTCGTGCCGCATTGAGCGGCCTGTTTGGCGACGATGCCCGCGCGCAACAGGCACTGCAATACGGCACGACTGGCGGCGCGGACGTGTTGCGAGAGCAGTTACGCCATCACTTGGCGCGGCTCGAACTTTGTTCCGTCGAGCAGTTGAATCTCGATGTGAAGCAACTCGTGCTAACCACCGGCTCCCAGCAATTGTTGTCGCTCGTAGCCGACGCACTGTTCGACCCAGGCGACATCTGCCTAGTTGCCGCTCCGACGTACTTCGTGTTTCTCGGCGTGTTAAACGGAGTCGGCGCGCGGACAATTCCAATCGAGACCGACGAGCGTGGCATCAACCCTCAGGCTCTCGATGCGGAACTGGCCCGACTCGCAGCAGCGGGCGAGTTGCCGCGAGTGAAGCTGATCTACATCGTCAGCGAGTACGAAAACCCGAGTGGCGTGAGCCTCGCGACGGAGCGGCGTCGAGAGGTGGTTGCTCTCGCGCAGAAATGGTCTCGCGATCACCGGCTGTTCGTACTCGATGATGCCGCGTATCGCGAGTTGCGTTATGACGGTGAACAGCGACCGAGCTTGTGGAGCTTCGATGAATCGCGCGAGACCGTGATCCTCGCGCAGACCTTCTCGAAGAGTTTCTCACCGGGCGTGCGCGTCGGCATGGGCGTGCTGCCGAAGTCGCTGGTGGGACCGGTCTGCGACTTGAAGGGGAACGATGACTTCGGATCGGCCAATCTCAACCAGCACCTGTTGGCGACTGTCTTGGCCTCGGGGCGGTATGAGTCGCACGTGCAAGAGGTCTGCGCCGCATATCGCGTGAAGCGGGATGCGATGCTCGCGGCACTCGACCATGAATTTGCAGGCAGCCCCGACGTGAATTGGCTTCGCCCCGAAGGGGGGCTTTACGTTTGGCTCACGCTCCCCGAGCAAATCGAAACGGGCTTTTCGAGCCGACTGTTTCAGCTCGCCACGAAGACGCATCGCGTGATGTACGTCCCCGGTGAGCTGTGCTACCCGGCCGGATCCGCTGCCGTGCGAAAGAACCAGATGCGGCTCAGCTATGGTGTTCAAGATGCCGCCGGGATCAGGAAAGGAATCAAACGCTTGGCCGCAGCAGTACGAGAACTGCGAACGTGACGGCGCTGCCGCATCTCTCAGCCAGAGGGAAAAACAAAGCACTCATCGAGTCCCAGCCCACTCGCGACCCGCTCGACCCGGCGATCGATTGCGAACGGGTGAGTCGATCGCGGTCACCGACAACGCCACCGCGCGAGTTGCGTTGGCAGGCTTGGGATCAACCATGCTGTAGCCGAGCACTCGATTGCAAAGTTCCCGCACGGAACATGAGATCGAAAACTCTCCCTCTCAGGAAAACCCACACTGTTCCAAAGACTCGGCGGCATCCCATGACAACTCGTCAAGTGGACTTCTGAACCGCCTTGGTACAACGCCGACGCGAACCTTGACAGGTTTGGGACCATCCGTCATCCTCCCGCCCCGCTCACGACCCGCCCTTCCGGCGAGCCGTAAGTTTGGCCAGGTAGCTCAGTTGGTAGAGCACAGGACTGAAAATCCTGGTGTCGCCGGTTCGATCCCGGCCCTGGCCACTTCAGTTCATTCACCGAGCTCCGCAAAGTGCGGGGCTTTTTTTCGTTTGGTAAAACGACTCGTGGGATGGAGCCATGAAGGCGAAGCAGCCGAACCACAAATCAGCCAAGACACGGCCAGCTCCGAGTTCTCGGATCAGTTCTGATGCTCCGCGCGATCTCGTGCTGCGTCATCGCTTAATTTTGAGGGGTCGCCGAATTTGTGAGCGCTCAGGGATTTCTGGCTCTCCGCCATTCGTGTTGATTCTTGTGGTACATCAGCCGCAGGGCGCTAGCCCCGGTTCGATTTCGCTTAACCGGGGCTAGCGCCCTGCGGCTAAT
>JAYTXB010000880.1:0-10683 GCA_043743205.1 Schlesneria sp. | reverse complement strand
GCGTCGCACCGATGGCACGGCTCTGCTCGAAGTCGTGCCGCTCACAGGCCGCACCAACCAGATTCGCGTCCACCTCTGGCATCTCGGTTTTCCCATCGTCGGCGACCCAACCTATCTCGCCGACCAGCAACTCGGCGACACACAGACGCACGCGCTCGCCGCCTCGCCGCTCTGCCTGCTCGCGCGCCGCATCACATTCTCGCACCCGTTGACTCGGGAGCGAATGACGTTCGAGGCCGAGCTTCCGGACTGGACCCGGCGGCAATCCGACGCCGCTCGATCAGGACCAATGTCTCTTTGAAGCGGGGCAGACCGTCGGGTGTGGCGAGTCTTCGATGGCCCACAATTGCGAACTGTATTTGGTGGGCCGTCGAAGACTCGTCCCACCCGACTTTGAAACGGGCGACTGCGCGGCGCAGTCCCGAGAACAAGTCGGGACTGCGCCGGGTGAGCAACTCACCGATGGCTTCGTCGGCGGAGGGAATGTGTCACTCAGCGGCCACTTTTCCCATTTGCATACAGCAGCGCAAACTGGCCGAGGTCGAGCGTGTTGAGGACTCCATTGGCATCAATATCCGCCGCCACCTGTCCAGCGACATAAGCCGCCGTGAACGCCGACACGTCGAGCTGAGTGAGGACACCGTTGCCGTCGATGTCGGCGCGCGAGATCGAACGCAAGTAGTTGCGAACGACATAATTGCCCAAGTCTGTCCCGGCACGGTTTCCGTCCGTCGCATCGAATCGATAGTGAACACCGAGATAGAGCCGACTGAGGGCATTCTCCCACGCGGCATCGGAGAACTTCTGGTACGTACGCGGGCCGCCTCCCAGTTTGGCATAGAACGGGTCTTCCGACGTGATGGTGAACGTCACCTTGTCCGTTCCAAAGTAACCTGCCATCACCGCGGCATGAGCGGCTCCGAACGTCGCGTGGCCCGACATGTATGCCGGGAAGGGAGGCGAAAAGGGATTGAGCGGCTCCCAGTTCGGATCGGCCGTTGTGCGCGAGTTGCCATCGGTATCCGCCAGACGAATCGCCGAGATTGGCCGCCACAGATCGATGTTCGTGTTGTACTTCGAGTCCCACGCCACGACTCCGGCATCACCCATCGCCAGGTTGATGAGTGCGAACAGCCGGGCGTTCTCGATCATCGACAGTCCGCGATTCTGAGAGACCACCTGGGTAATCGCGTTCAGATGTCCCGGCGGCTTGTAGGTTCCGTTGACATCGTTCGCCCAGAAGAAGGCGATCAAAGTTTGCTCGGGCGTGCGCACCTTGCTGGTCAGTGAACCGAGTGCCTTCACTTCGTTGACCTGATCCGCATACTTGGGGTGGCTCAGCAGGTTGCTCATCTTTTTCATATTGAGTGGCCCCAACGGACGGAACTGATCGCAGGCGATCATGGTCCAGGGAACTGCGTTGCCCCAGCCGGGATTGAATGGCTTACTGGTGTTGTCGGGAAACGTGGGACGCCAGTCGCCGGGGTTGGTTCCGATGACGTAGGGCGGATCGGTCTGCGTTCCGTCGTCGGCTCGCTCGCTCAACAAGGCATCGGCCACCGCTCGCCCCAACGTCACACCGGCTGTCTCGTTTGGACCGTCCGGCACGGATGAGAGAGAGGCGGTCAGCGCCGCATCGTAGAGGGCTGCTCTGGCGGGAAACAACCTTGTCAACACGCGATGAGCGGCTGCCGCTGCGGCTGCGTCGGCGGATGCCCCCACGGGTGCGGAGACGAAGTTCAAGTACGGCTCGTGTCGTCGATCGATCGAGTTCACCGCGTCATAGATCGCCGCATGCACGAGAGCGTGAGCGCGCGAAATCGGACACGGCGGACCTCCCGTGGCGCGAATCGTGTCCAGCAACACGTTGTTCCAATCGACCACCACATCCGCCGCCGAGAGACGTGCCGCTCCCAGCAGGAGCACACCGGTGCAGACCATCCAACGTTTCCAAGACACCATGGCAACTCTCTTTTCTAGTGAGCGGGATTGTGTTGCAAACCGGCATCGCGAATGCCGGCCCTCGACCTGCCGCGCGCTGGCACTCAGACAGCGAATGGGATCGAGCGGCCACGCTCGTTCAAGAATGCTCGAGCTGCGGTTTCGTGACCGCCTCAAGTTAAAGCGAGCAGCCACCCGAGCCGCAATTGAAAAAATTGCGGAAAATTGCGTTCCCGTCAGAATGATCCCATGACCGGTGGCCAATGACGACGCGAATCGAAATGGCAACGGGGGTGTTTCCGTTTTTCAACACGCTTCCCCGCGAGTCGCTCTCGTTTCCAAGCTCCGGCTTGGGAACGTACTCGTCCAAGCTCCAGCTTGGCGAGACGAAGCGATCGCGGACTGTGGAATCGCGAAGCTGGAGCTTCAAGAAGCGGCGTTCCCAAGCCGGAGCTTGGGAGCGAGAGAAGGCCGGAGCTTGGGGACGAGGGAAAGAACCAAACCAGCGTGAGCTCGCGACGGCGACTACG
Source organism: Schlesneria sp. (assembly GCA_043743205.1). Taxonomy (GTDB): domain Bacteria; phylum Planctomycetota; class Planctomycetia; order Planctomycetales; family Planctomycetaceae; genus Schlesneria. Next base: position 8,212 of record JAYTXB010000880.1, on the reverse strand, counting down.
TGTTGAACAGGAAGTGACAGATGTCTCCGTCCTGCATGACGTAGGCTTTCCCTTCGACGCGCAGCTTGCCGGCCTGTCGGATGTCCTTCTCGCTCTTGTACGTTTCGAGGTCGTCCAGCGTGTAGATTTCGGCGCGGATGAAGCCCTTCTCGAAGTCGGTATGAATCACACCGGCGGCCTGAGGCGCAGTCGCTCCGATGGGGATCGTCCAGGCACGGACTTCCATCTCGCCGGCGGTGAAGTAGCTGTGATAGCCCAGCACCCGATATGTCTCTCGCGCGAGTGCGGCGAGCGATGGTTCGGCTAGTCCTGCTCCGGCCAACATCTCGGCGCGATCCGCTTCGTCCAACTCGGCAATCTCCGCCTCAAGCTTCGCACAGACCGGTACGACCGACGCACCGATCTTGGCCGCGAACTCCCGCACCTGTTGCACCAGCGGTCCTTGACCTTCGAGATCGTTCTCATCGACGTTGGCCACGTACAGAATCGGCTTCGCCGTCATCAGGCCGAAGCTGGAGACCACCTTCGACTCGCCCTCCTCGAACGTCAGCTTGCGCAGTGGTTCATCCGTGGCGAGATGAGCCAGGCATTTGCGGATCACTTCCACGCGCAGCTTCGCTTCTTTGTCGCCACTTTTGGCCGTCCGTTCGGCTTTGGAGAGGGCGTTGTCCAAGGTCTGGATGTCAGCCAGCATCAACTCAATTTCGATGGTCTCGATGTCCGACACCGGGTTCACTTTGCCGGTGACATGGATCACATCGGGGTCTTCAAAACAGCGTACGACTTGCAGGATCGCATCGACCTCGCGGATGTGCGTGAGGAACTTGTTCCCCAACCCCTGCCCTTCGCTCGCCCCCTTCACGATGCCCGCGATATCAACCAGCTTGAGCGCCGCCGGAACCAGCTTCTTCGGCACGATGTGCTGGCTGATCCGTCGCAGTCGATCATCGGGAACGCTGACTACACCCTCGTTCGGCTCGATCGTGCAGAACGGATAGTTCGCGCTTTGAGCCGACTTGGAACTGGTGAGTGCATTGAACAGAGTGCTCTTGCCGACATTGGGCAGACCGACGATTCCAGCTTCCATAATGCCGCGACAACCTCTTTGTTGATGTGTATTCGTAAACCGATCGGCTGTTGATTCGGTCAGCCCGTAACCTTGATCGACCCGCAACCCAAATTCCCGCCCCGCAACCCGAGGCACCTCGTACGGACCAGTCCCGTCTTCAGGAGAGACCGGCGACTTCCGGAAACTCCACCTTGATGGCTCTTCCAACGTCGGCGACACCCTACAGACTGCCTTGAACTGATGCCAGACATGCGGACCTGCCCGCAACGACTCCGTCCCGTTTGAAGTTGACGGAGTTGTTGGGTGCGGTCGAGCCTTCGAGGCCCACCGTAACTTGTTTCATGATTGATGGGCCTGGAAGATTTGACCCATCCTATTTTGAAATCAGGGAAAAAGTTGTGACCTACCCGTCAAGGTGGTTCTGTTGTTCACGTTGGAAAAATCAGCCTCCGGGCATTCACTGAGGGTTTGTGGTGAACCGGATTCCAGTGTGTTCCGACTGATGGCCCAATTTAGAAAACAGCATCGCCCTGTGAAGATTCTTTCATCTGCTTGACTGAAACTAACTGCTTGCGTAGTCTCTCCTCACAGTAAATCTAGCGGCTCACTTCCGGGCCATTTTTGACTTCCATCATTCCGTGAATGTCAGCCAGTTTGTTCTCATTTTGAGGGAGATTCTCGTGAAACGTTCTTCGTTTGGTCGGCTCTTGAAGCGTGGGTTCACGCTGATTGAATTGTTGGTGGTGATTGCGATCATCGCCGTCTTGATTGCCCTTTTGTTGCCAGCCGTTCAACAGGCTCGCGAGTCTGCGCGGCGGACCCAGTGCAAGAACCAGCTCAAACAACTCGGCTTGGCCTTGCACAACTATCATGATGTGTTTGGCACGTTTCCACCGGGAGCAACTGGACATTTTCGTGGGTCGAGTAATGCGGTCAACAGTACTTGGGGGGGGGCCAGCGTCCATACAATGTTGTTGCCCTACATCGACCAAACCCCGATCTACAGTGCTCTCGATCAAGACCGTGTCTGGGATGAAAACAACGGCAATACGAATCGAACGGTTTCGCGGAAGAGGATTCAGGCATTTCTCTGTCCGTCGGACATCATTCTGCCCGTTAATGAAGGTCTCAACAATTTCGTGTTCAGCACAGGACCGAACTTGGGGTGGGTGACTTACGGCACCCTTAGTGTTGGTTTGTTTGGTGTGAACGGTGCTCGCCGGATGGGGGATGTCACCGATGGAACCTCCAACACGATTGCTGCTTCGGAGATCATTCGAAGCGACAACGACAACGCCAAGTACACGAATGGCCCGGACTTCATTCGAAACATCTCGGTGGCCGGTCTCAGTACGACTTTCCCGACACAGGCTTCTTTGGCAACCTATGCCACCTCGTGCTTGGCAGGGACTGCTGACCACAGAAGCACAGCAGGCAATTACTGGGCATCTCCAATGATGTATGCCACGATGTTCAACACGGTCTTGCCTCCCAATACTCCAAATCCAGCTTGCCACAGTTGTGCCGGCTGTGGCGAAGGAGATGCAACGGGTGTTTGGCCATCACGCAGCCGACATACAGGGGGAGCACACCATCTGATGACTGACGGTGCGGTTAAGTTTGTTGGTGACAACATCGACTTCAACACGTATCAAAAAGCCGGTAGTGCGGGGAGTGGCGATACGATCGGCGAACTCTAAGTCGCGGCCTTTTCAAGGCTCATTTTTCCCCAACCCGTCTTTCGGTATCTCGTGGCCGGAGTGAAATCACTCCGGCTCTTTTTGTAACTCACAACAGGAGTGTTTCTCATGCGAGTCGTGTCTTCAAAATGGTTGTTTCTGGGGTTGGCCAGCGTGGCTCTTCTGAATCAGGGATGTGGCGGAGGAGGAGTAAACTACACCTCAGTTTCTGTTAAAAAAGTCGATCTCCCCGTCACGAAGGTTCTGCAAGGAGCAGCCGCGTCCGGTGAACTCGGAAGCGCGATGATGGATGTCGAGTCGTCCTTGGAACAACTCAAGAAATCGGATCCCGCGAAGGCCGCAATTCTGGAGGCAGGCATTCCTGAACTTCGTGCTGCTGAAGGGAACCCCGAGAAGCTGAAGCAGGTTGCTGGCGACTTGGCGACCAAGCTCGGCGGCTAGACGTGAGGTCTACTCGGCATCTGTTCCAATACCGACCCGAAGTGTGAGCGAGAAATGAAGTGCATTCTCTCCCAGCACTTCGGGTTATTTATTCCCTGGCGGTGAGCGTCGATAGCGATCGGCTAGCTTCCGGAACTCAGGCCGAGTCTTCGACATCTCTTCGTAGTAAACGGTCAGCAACTCGTGAGCCTTCTCGTTTTGAGGATCGGCGAGCAGAGCCTGCTTCAACCAGAACTCGCCAGTCTTGCGAGACCCGTGCTGCATGTAGAGCTCGCCGACTCGTAGCTTTTCCTCAAGACATTGCTTGCCGTGTGAATTGTGGATTTCATCGACGAGGCGATCTACTTGAGTCAGCTTGCTGCGACTGTCAGCGATGGAGGCCAGTACTCTCGCCGCTTCTTCGACACTGTTGGTCTCTCTCAATTCAACCGCGTGGGCATATCGGGTCGTCAAATTGTTGGGGTCTTGGGCGAGTGCGATGCTCAGCAATCGAAGTGCTTCGGCATGATTTCCCAACTCGCTTTCAACGATGCCCAACTCCAACTCAATCGACACCTCGTCGGGCGTTTCATCCACGAGAACCAGACTTCTCTCGAAGGCCGCGCGAGGGATATCAAGTAGCGGACGGAGCAGACGACTCGCTTCGAGTCCGTTCCCCGATTTACGAAATGCCTCGGCTTCGCTCAACGTTGCCACCGCGCCGACGTTGAGCTTCTTCAGTTGCTGAAATGTCGTGATCGCCTCATCGGCTCGCTGCTTTCTTAGCAGTAATCGACCAAGCCGATAGAGCGCGGGCCGATGGTCAGGCTCGCGCTGCAGGGTTGCACGGTACGCCGCCTCTACGGTGTTTCGTTCCTGATATTCGTCAATCCGTCCGATGACGTAGTCAGGATGCCCATCCTTCGGAAAGGAATTCTTCCAAGCGTCGAGGACGGTAAAAGCTTCCTCGAACTGGTTGTTGATGACGAGTCCGTTCACCAGCGCTTCGCTGATCTCTCGTCCGTCGTCACGCTGGTCGATCAGCAACTCGCGGAGTTCATGTTGGATCGGCTTGATCTCCCCAGACTGTGCTCGTGCCAACAACTCTTCGCGGCGAACAACTTCAACATCGGCGCCCCACAAACGAGCCTGACGCAGGTGCGTTACCATCGCCTCGCCCTCGCGCAGTTTCCGACACAGTCGGGCCCACAAGAACTCGGTACGCGGGTTCTTCGCATGGAAACGGGTTGACCAGCGCAACCAATCTTCCGCCGACTGCAAATCGCGACCACGGAGGGATCGTTGCGCGAGTAGGTTGAACGCGAGACTCGGAGCACTCGCCAACCACGCGACAAATACAAACGCGGCAAACACCGTGAAACACCGCCGAAACAGCGGCAATCGGCGGGCGGTCGTTTGAAGTGACACGATCAATTCCAGTGACTGTAGCTCTGCTGTTTTACGCGTATCAAAAGTGGAGATCGCAAACGGCAAAGAATGAAACATTGAACGGATGGGCTTCTCTGGATCACCTGTCTTTCGCTCAACTCTTCGGTTGGACGGTGAGACTATTCGATTAAACTTTTCAACGCGACTAATGCGATTCCTACCAATGAAGCCGAGTCAAGTAGGGAGCGTCGAGTCTTCGAGACGCACCATTCCGGTGAAGTCACGTGATCGGTGCGTCCCGAAGACTCGACGCACCCTACTGCATTCCACCGCGATGGCTCTTCCAACGAGGGCGACACCCTACAGACTGCCTTGAACTGATGCCAGACATGCGGACCTGCCCGCAACGACTCCGTCCCGTTTAAAGTTGACGGAGTTGTTGGGTGCGGTCGAGCCTTCGAGGAGATGGGCGTCTTTGAATCACCTGTCTTTCGCTCAACTCTTCGGTTGGACGGTGAGGCTATTCGATTGGACTTTTCAACGCGACTAATGCGATTCCTACCAATGAAACACAGAAGCCTGAGGCAAGGCAAAGCGTCAGTCCGACCAGTGGTCCCGCGAGGTAAGTTCCGCCGAATAGTCCGACCGCCGAGGCAATGACGGCGCAGAGCAGCAGGGCTTCGTTGGTCTCACTGCCGAACCAGAGGAACCACGCGGCCAAGGCCGCAAACCCAATCGAGGCCAACGGTGGAACAAGCAACAGATCGGGCGTGAAGCCGACTCGCCAAGTCTGCATCGCGATAAGAAGTAAGCCGAGGACCAGTCCTGTCACCAGCCCCTTCACGGTGAACCGCCGCAGGTCTCGCGCATGGTCTTCGCGTGCTCGCTTCAAGGCGGCGACCGCTTCAGCAGATTCGGCAGCCGCCAGTTGCTTGCCGACCAAAACCTCCGCACCAAATCCTGGCAACGTGGTCACAGGCTGAGTCGCATTGACCGCTTGAACCAGGAGGCAGAAGCGATCGCCACCGATCACGGTGACTTCGCTCGCCGCCTCAATCGACTTACCGACAGCTCGTGCCGGATACGGAACGTTCCCGATCAGAACTCGCCCACTCGGGTAGAGCGGACAGGCAGCCCGAGCAGTGTCACCAATCCGAACAGCCATCGTTTGAGTACTCGTCAGGCAGGAAGCGCAATTGGAGTGGTGACGCGCCTTGGTCACGAGACCGTGCGGTGTTTATTCGCGGTGTAAGCGCGCGTGCTCAATTTCATGGCGATTCTTCCACAGGTACAGGATCCGTGACCGGATCGGCGGATGGACACCGTCGGATGCTCCTGTTTCATCGGGAAGACGAAACAAGACGATGTCGGGTTGAGATTCGAGGAGGTCCACCAACTGTTCGATGCGACGCTCATTCAGCGCGATTTGGGGCGGATGATCGAGCAGCGCCTCCCAGTCGAGTCGCGGAAGCGTCTGCAACCGTTGGAGTTTTTTTGCGGCTGCTTCGACCTCGGTCTCGTCATCTCCTTGCCAGGCGTATTCCAGAAAACCGGCCAGTGTGATGTTGCGCCTGTTTAACGATCGTCGCTTGAGCGACTCCTCTACGGCGCGTTCGAGCGTCTCCTTGGACGTGTGACCGTAGGGAATCGCCGCTTCGATGGCCTCGACCACATCGCGAGCACTCAGGTTGCCATGTCTGCGCGACAAGAGTTCCTGTTGCTGGATCGCAATCTGCATTTCGCTGTCGGCCCCCAGCTTGAGTAGCCCATTGATGGAGACGTGGACTCCATGCACCTGCGCACCGAAGTCGTCGCAGAGATATTCGATGGCCATGTCGTTCCGACCGTCCAGCCAGCCCGAGACCATCCAGCAGGCGGAACCGCACGCGGAGAGGGCGACCAGACTGATGACGCTCGACATGCCAATCCATTGCGTCACGAGGACTCCGCCGAGCGCCCCAACGAGCAGCGTGACGCCCCGGAAGCGTTGGTTCAGCAGGTAAAACCGATAGAAGTGCCCCAGTTCGTGTCCGATAATGTCCTGCACCTCTTCGGGAGTGAGGCGATGCAATAATTGTCGATTCAAATAGACGCCGTTCAGCGAGCGAAAGAAGCCGCCCAAACCGAGATGGAGCGCACTGGCATTTAACGCTTTATCAGCAGTGATATAGACCGGCGGTCCCGGGGCTGGAATCGCCAACCGATTCAGGGTGTCGTCCACCAGCGTTCTGAGGCGGTATTTATCGAAGTCACCGAACCAAGCCTGTTCCTTGAGATCGCCAATCTCCTTCTTATTGAGTGCATATTGCCGGAGGACTCCCATCACATGCGGACCCACAATGACGAGGACCGCAATCAAAGAGAACAGAGGTTCGTTGACGATCTGAGACCAGTCAATCCCCATCGAAATGCCAACCAACAGGATGAGTTGCACCAGAACCCATGGCCCCGCGATGCGATTGGCCTGCTGAATCTGGTCCAGCAATTGTGAACGGAGAGGAATCTCGTCGGGGTGTGGCATAGTCTCAGTCGAACTTCAATTGAGAGCGTTCAAGAGATATCCCAGAAATCCGACCGAGGGCTTCACGCGGGTCTGATAGTAGAGCCGCCCCGGCCCGGTATAGCGGTTCACCAACCCCTCGCCGGACATCAGGGAGTCTCTTAAACTCCGGCTCGCCTTGACCAGTTGAAACGTGACTGTTTCGGAAAAGGCGACGACGTACCGATTGTCGATCAGGAATTGTTCCCCTTCAGCCAGCGTCCGCTCGACGATCGCACCATAGGTCTGGCAAAAGAGCATCCCGGTGCCGGAAACACGCAATAAGAACAGCCCGGTTTTTGCGAACACCCCTTTGAGGCCCCCATATTTCACTTCCAACAAGCAATCGCCTGTATGGGCCAGATATGATCCTCGGGTCAGAAACAACTTTTCATCTCCCGTCATGGCAATGGGCACAATGTTGCCATAGTTGTTGGGGGCTAACAAGAGAGATTGACCGTCGCGTTTCGCTCGAAAGACGGCTCGAAAAAAAGATTCGCCGCCGAGCAGGCTTTTGAATCCGGACCACAAACGTTTGCTCGAACGAGTGTCGCCAATGGCGGCGGAAATCAGAATGCCGGGAGTCATCGAAACCATGCTGTCGGGTTGGGCGATGACTTCTTCCGCTTCATTCAATTGAAATTCCAGCACGGTAAACACGGGTGCATGTTGAATCCGGTACTCCATGAAGTCCAATCTTTAAATTCCGTCCGCCATTGGAACACGCGGGTTACGAGCGACAGGCACTCTGCCGGAGGGATGCGGCCCGAAGTTCTAGTCCGTGCAGTGTCCGACTGCCTGATGTCCTCACTCCCGTTATAGGCGAGAGTCCCCATTGCGAAAGTGACTCAATTGTCGTCAACGTCCGATGCGAACTTTTGTTTCATGAGATATCCGACAAAGGCGATGACACCGAGAATCCCCAAGAAAATAAACAAGGCAACCATGCGTGGAACGTGCAGCAGATCAGAGATGCCAGTGATGCAAATATCGTAAATGACCACTCGAATGAACCAGCCGATAATCGCTCCAAAGCCACCGCGTGCAGCCAGTAAATGTGTGTGACGCATGTGCATGTTCCTGAAATCTGGATGT
>JAYTXB010000879.1:0-1823 GCA_043743205.1 Schlesneria sp. | reverse complement strand
ATGCCGACCGTCAGTCAGATCGAGATCGAGGGGAAGCACCCCGAAGCGGACGGCCTCCGTTTCATCGGCGTCATGGAACCGACGCTGACCGGCGTGCTGATCCGTCGCGTGAGGAACGCGGTGCATCTGGCGCAGCGCTGCCGCAACGTCCTCATCAGTCACTGCCACATCTACCACAACACCGGCATCGGCATCTGGATGGACAACATCAATCTCCACCAGACCAACATCGTCGGCAATCACATCAGCTACTGCCGACTCGGCGGCATCCGCATCGACAACAGCGAGATTCGCAACCTGCAAATCACCGGCAACGACATCGAGTACAACAACAACGGGGCCTTCAAAATCCCGGAGGCCGACGGCATTCCGACCGCCGAAATTTACATCGACTGCTCCAAGGGAGGGACCGTCCGCGAGGGGACAATCTCCAGCAACACGATTGAGGCGACGTACAGCCCCAACGGTGCAAACATTCGCATCATCGGCGGAGCGAGCGAACACAGTCACCTCGCCGGGATGTGGTGCATCAGCGGGAACCTGATCGGCAGTCAGGCGACCAACGTCCACTTGACGCTCGTTCGTGGGATCACGTTCGAGGGGAACTACGTCTACAGCGGCCATCATCGCAACCTGCTGGCCGAAGACTGCCAGAACCTCGTCATCGGCGCGAACTGCTTCGGCCACAATCCCGATTACAAAGAAAAGGAGCTTTGCACCGGCATCCAGCTCATCGACTGCAAGAACTGCACGCTGACCGGCCTGCAAATCCAGGATGCACAAGCGGGCGAACACACTGTCGCGGGAGTCGTTCCAATCCAGCGGCAGGGCCTGATCGAACTGGTCCGCTGCCGCCAGATGACGCTCACCGGCATCCAAGTTTTGGAAGGCTCACCCAACGGCGTCTACCTCGAAGACTGTTCCGAGACGATGCTGACGGGCTGCACGCTCCTCGACACCCGCGAGAAAAAACAAACCGAAGCCAGCGTGAAGTGGACCGGCCCCGGCAAGTCCAACGCCATCGCCCACTGCCGCGCCAACCGTGGCCTCCAAGTCCCCGAGCACGTCAAATTGAGCGACAACTTGCTGAATGAATGAACCGTTTCCTTGAGACGCGAATCTTCATTGCGACTCACTGGCATACTCGCACTGTTGGATGTGAGGATTTAGGAGAAAATGATGCAATCAGACGAAACCAAAAAAAAGTTGTACGCATTGAAGAAGTTCTTTGGTGAAGAAATGCGAACACACGACATTACCGTAAATCGAGTGAAGTGCGTGACGGTCCTGAGCGTCCTGTACTGCGTGACACCACCTTTCATTGATGTACAACGACTGAGCGAACACACCTCCGATGCTGCAGACTGTGGGCTTGCATCAGTCGATGAAGTAGAGTGTCAGCAGATCATTGACGAGTTGGAGCGGCTCAACTTGGTCGGGAAGTATGGCCCGAGGTACGCGATATCGGAAAAGCTACAAATCGCCTGCGACAATAGTTTAGCCGAAAGGAAATGGGACATTTGACGATGGCCCACCGTTCATCGCAGCCATCACAGTCCCCGGGGGCACTGCATCCGCATATTGGTTGAACAACGGTGCCCTAAATGAGTTCGCCTGAATACTCGCGGTGATCGTGACACCCGTAGTCAACAATCCGCCGTTCTTACCGAATCACAAACATGAACCCACCGCTCGACCCTCGCCGGATTGAACTGCTCGATCCGGCAACCGTAATGAAATTGAAAATGATGTCGCCAATCGAAAGGTTGGCATCGGGATTTGCCCTGCGTGAACGAGTGCGAACTCGACAGATCGCTCATTTT